>NZ_JBEXPH010000020.1:0-73923 GCF_040611955.1 Streptomyces sp. NPDC006510
TTCACCAGGGCCGCCGGTGACGGCGCCGGCGCGGCCGCCATGTGGCGCCGTGCCCGTCGGCAGGCCGCCGAGGGCGGGGCCACGCTGCTGGTCGCCCTGGCCGACCAGCAGCGCCCGGAGGTGCTGGGTGACACGGACGGGTCGGCGGAGCCGTCCGGACCGGCCGCCGGGCTGGCCCAACTGACCTCGCGGGAACGGGAGATAGCGGAACTGGTCGCAGAGGGTCTCACCAACCAGGCCGTGGCCTCCCGGCTCTGCCTCAGTCCGCGCACGGTCGAGAGCCACATCGCCCGCGTCTACCGCAAGACGGGCGTCCCGTCCCGCGCGGCCCTCGCCACCCTGGTGGCCCGCCACACGGTTACGGCACCGGGCACGCCGCCGCCCTCGTGACCAAGTGCCGTCGGCCGGACGCGGACCGGGACGCTCCTCGGCCGAGCGTCCCGGAGGGCCTCCGTGCCGTGGAGTGCGGGTCGAGTTGCGTAGTTTCACTGAACCTCGCTCGACAGGGGACGGGCGACGGGACGTCGGAGTGCCATCGGACCAGACTGTCGGTGCGGGTGCGGGAAACCAGTTCGATTGCTGCGGATTGCTGTGGGAGGAACATGTGGCCGGTGACGTGGTGTGGACCGAGGAGCAGCGCGGCAAGGTGTATTCCACGCGGACGCGGGTCAATCCGGACCATCTGACCGAGGGGCTCGACCGGGGGCCGTGCTGGCTGGCGGCGGTGCCGCCGTTCGACGCCGCGGGCTGCTTCGCCGAGGCGCGTGACAAGAGCCGTCACGCCACGGACAAAGGCTGGGAGTACGCGGTCCACCAGGTGGAGAAGGGGGCGCGGCACGCGGCGCCTTCGATGGCCGCACTCGGGCAGAGGGCGGCGGCGCTGTACCGCAGCGGTGAGCGTTCGGATGTGCTCGACCTGGACGTGGAAGTGGCCATGGTGGAGCTGCAGTTGCAGGCGACGTGGGACGCGGTGCCCTTCTGGCTGGCGGCCGAGGGTGTCGTATGGACTCTGCGCGCGATGCTGCGGCTGCATGAACTGGCCCACAACCAGCACAAAATCCACTACGACCCGCGGTTGGAGTGGAGCGGGACCTGGCTCGTCGAGACCACCGCACATGCCTCGTTCCAGGTGGCCGAGTGCGAATCGAGCTGGCAGTTGCTGCGGGGCGTGCTCGCGGTGGCCGACGAGGCGGACCACCGTGCGGCGCGCGCGGTCGCGGAGGCCGCGTTCGAAGCGGCGCCGGTGCCGGTGAAGGCGGCGCTGTCCTTCGTGTTCCCCGACGAGCGGGAGTGGGCCGACCGGGCGGCGGAGGACTGCCTCGCCCAGGGAGGTGGCGGTGACAAGGTGGTGCGGATGCTGGTCACCACCGCCGGTGTCGACTGGGGCGAGCGGCTCGTCGAGCGGCAGCCGGGCTGTCTGGACGAGGCGACCCTGCTGACCCTGCTGGCGCGGGAAGGGGCGGGCGCCGCTCCCGTCCTGGACGCGGCGATGCGCCATGCCCGCGGCAACAACGAGCGGCTGGTGTTCGCCCGCCATCTCGCCATGATCCGCACCCGGGACGCGGCGGAGCGGCTGGCGGCCTGGCGGGGCAACCGCAGGCTCGCCCCGCTGATCGAGGACTACTTCCGGCAGGCACCCCACCTGGAGCCCTCGCCGTCCGGGGCGTCGGAGCCCCGCATACCGGCCGAGGACGCGACCGCCGCCGCACTGACCGGACTCTTCGAGGAGTACCGCACCTGGTATCGCGAGCACTGGGTGCCCAAGCTGCTCGACGACGGATGGGAAGAGGAGGAGCTGGACGAGGAGGGCTGGCTGGATCCGACCGGCGACCTCAGCCCGGTCGGCGAGGACGACATCGCCGTCCTCGAAGCGCGGTTCGGGCCGCTTCCGGCCGACTACCGGGCCTTTCTGCGCGTGATCGGCACCGGAACACTGCTCCAGCCGATGGAAGCGATGCCCGGTGCCGCCCTGGAGCCGACAACGCAGAACTTCATCCATCCCGCGGACATTCCGGGGGCGCACACGGTCTACACCCGCTGGCTGCACGACGGCTGGCACGAGGAGAACGAGGGCGTCGCGGATATGACGAGGATGATGCCGGTCATGGGCCATGACGGGTACGCGAACTTCGCTCTGCTCTCGCTCCAGCACGAGGGCGACGACCGTGTCCACGTCTGGTACCACGACGAGGAGCCGGACCGGATGGACGACGGCGTGCCCTTCGTGGAGTTCCTGCGCAGGATGATCGACAGCGCCCGGCAGGAGGAGCCGTTCCCCAACGGGATATGACCGGGACGCGGCGCCCTGTGCCGACCGATCGTCCTTCCCGGACCGGCCCCGGGTCCGTCCCGACCTCGGCCCATGGGGCCGAATACGTGGGGAGTCCCTTACTACGCCCGGCGAGGGCATCAGTAGAACTACCCAATCGGCTACGGAAGGGCCGGTCGTCGGCAGGCAGGCCCGGCCCACTGTCAGAGGCACGTCCTATGGTCCCCACTGTGAGTGAATCGATGAGTGAATCCCTTCTTGCTGCTGTCACCCCTGCCCATGGCGGCGACGCCCCGGAGCAGGCCAACCTGGTCCGTTCCCTGATCGCGGACGGGGCGGATGTCTCGGCGCACGACGAGCAGGGCGCCACCGCGCTGCACCGGGCGGTGAAGGCCCCGTACAGCGCCGACGACCCGCTGCCTTCCCTTGAGGTGATACGGGCGCTGCTGGAGTGCGGCGCGGATGTGCACGCCGTCGACAACCGCGGTGTCACCCCCGCCGTGTGGGCCGTGGCCTTGAGCGACTCCGATCCGGCGGCCTGGGCGGAGCGTTCCGTGGAGGTGCTGGCGCTGCTCGTCGAGCACGGCGCCCGGCTGGACGGCCCGAGCCGTTTCACCGTCGGCGGGTCCCTCGCACACGAGAGCTGCGCAGCCGTACCGGTCTACGCCTTCCTGCTCGACCACGGCGCACCGACGGACGCGGTCACCGATCGCGGAGACACTCCGCTGCATGCGACCGTCCGTTCGGCGCGACCGGGGCTGGTGAAGCTGCTGCTGGAGCGCGGCGCCGACAACGCCGCGGTGGACGGCCTCGGCCGGACTCCGCTGGGGATCGCGTTGCGTCTGCCGGAGTACAGCATGGAGCAGCGGCAGGCACGGTCGGAGATCGTGGCTCTGTTGGAGGCTGCGGGTGCCCCGGCGCATGTGCGGTATCCCGTGGTGGAGGGCGGGCCGCTGCCCATCGACATGGAGGCGCTGCGGCAAGTGGCCGGGGTGATGCGGGCCGAGCTGGCCGAGGTGTGTGAGGCCGCCGGGATCCCGGACGACAGCGGCTGGCTCACCAGGCGGGTGGAGCCGGACTTCGACAGCTACCAGGACTTCGTGGCCGGACTGGGCTACGGCTGCCATCCCGACCATCTGCCGCATTTTCCCGAGTTGTGCGCCAGGGTGCTCGGCGGGACGGGCGCGACGCGCACCCTGGTCGGCGACCAGTCGGTGGACACGCCGTTCTTTCATCACGGCGACCTGGTGGTGAAGGGCGACCTGGATGTGGTGGCTCCCTTCGTGGTCACCGGCTCGCTGACGGTCGAAGGCGTGCTGGCGGACTGCGGCCCGGATTCGGTGGTGGCCATCCGCGGCGGGGTGACGGCCCGAGGGGTGTACACCGACGGCGAGATGTCCGTCGACGGAGACATCGAGGCCGACGTCGTCTACGGCTACTACAACGACAACACGCTCCAGGCGGGCACCATCCGCGCCCGCCTGGTCATCGAGGACGAGCACGCGACGATCGCCTCGGTGGAAGCGGATCTCCACTTCGACCTGGACGACTTCCAGCAGGGGTACGGCGATGGCGTCCAGGAGCAGTTGCGCGAGCTGCTGGTGGACGAGGTCTTCGCCGTTGACGAGGACGAGGACGAGGGCAAGGAAATGATGGACCGGGGTCTGCTGTTCGCCCGGCTCCGCGAGGGTCTGCCGGTCTTCCGCACGGACGCGCAAGCCGAGGCCCACTGAGCGCAAGTACCCGTCGGCCTGGCGGCTTGCCCCAGCCGACCGCGCCTCGCGCTTCCCCCACCGAATCCGCCTTACCGGGCACTTCACCCCACGGAGCAACCACAGATGGCCGATGACGAATCCCAGAGCGGCCCTGCAGCATCCCCGGTCCTCGCGGCGGTGCACTCACCAGTGGGGTACCGCCTCATCGGCGCCCAGGAGGCGGAGGAGCGGTTCCGGGTCTCCGCCGATGTCGGCTACCCGTACGCCGAGTTCGCCGACGAGCAGGAGATCCGCTTGTACGAGGGCGGCCTGCATGTCGCGGGCCACCTGGAGCCGGAGGGCGACAGCGACTGGGTGCCGTACAACACCATCGTGGACGGTGACCTCACCGTCGACGGTGACCTGGACTGGTGGGACGACAGCGGCGGCAACTTCCTCATGGTGACGGGCAGTCTGCGGGCCCGCAATGTGATCCTGTCCGGCTGCCCCAACGTGGTGGTGCGCGGGGACCTGGAAGTGACCGGCGGCATCTGCGGCTCATACGGGGAAGACGGCGGTGTGCTCGTGGTGTGCGGACGCACACGCGCCCAACTCGCCATCGGCATGCTGTACTTCGGCATGACCTTCGCCGAGCAGCCGCAGGCACTGCTCGTCGCCGATCCCTACCGCACCAACTGCCCGGTGGACTTCACCGACGAGGAACTGGACACCGTCCTGCTGCCCGAACTCCTCGACGACCACGGCACGGCCGACGCGCGGAAGATCAAGGAGGCGCTGAGCGAGGGACGGCAGGTGCTGCGCGCCGGGGTCCGGCCGAGCCATCTGGCCGCCTTGGAGGAGCTGGACGCCCTGCTGGTGCGTGCGGAGGAGGTGACCGGACTCGACCTGTCCGAACGCAAGCTGAGGCACTTCCCCGAGCAGCTCCTCTCCTTCCCCAACCTGCGGGTCCTCTCCCTGGCGGGCAACGCCGAGCTCAAGACAATCGACCCGCGCATCGGCGAGCTGGCCGCCCTCGAAGAACTCCACCTGGCCGGGACACAGCTGACCGGGCTGCCCGAGTCCGTCGGCCGGCTGCGGAACCTGCGGCTGCTGGACATCTCGGACAACGCCTTCACAGCCCTGCCAGAGTCCCTTGGTGACCTGGACCGTCTGGAGGTGCTGCGCGCCGCGCATCTGACGTGCCCGCTCCCCGACGCGCTCGCCCGGCTGCACACGCTGCGCGAGCTGGACCTGTCCCGCCAGCACCAGGGCCGCTACTACTGCGACACCCTGGTCGACTTCCCCCCGATCGTCACCCGCCTGACCGGACTGAGGACGCTCGACCTGTCGTACGTCTGGCTGGCCTCCGTCCCCGACGAGCTGCTGAACCTGACCGAACTGGAGGAACTCAACCTGCGCAACTCCCTGTCCGCCCGGCTGGCGCGGCTGCCCGACCTGGCCCGGCTGCCCCGGCTGCGCGTCCTGCGCCTGAGCGGCAGCGCCCCGGGCTCCAACCAGCCCCCGCCCAGCCGCGACCTGCTCTCCGGCATCTGGGACATCACCACCCTCGAACACCTGGAGATCGACCGCTGGGGCAAGGAAACGTTCGACGGCCGGAAGGCGCGCACCGCCTTCCGCGCGCTGCCCGACGACGCGTTCACCCACCTGTCGAACCTGCGGCGCATCGACCTGTCGTTCAACGAACTCACCACCCTTCCCGAGTCGTTCTTCGGACTGCGCCGGCTCGAGTTCGCGGGCCTGCGGTACACCAGGCTCGACCGGCCCACGCTGGAGCGTCTGCGCACGGCGTTTCCGCGGACCCGGCTCGACCTGCGGGACACCGGCACCAAGGAGGTCGTCCACGACCCGAACTGGCAGGCCGTGCACGCCCTGGTCAGGACCGGCGCCGAGAAGCAGGCCGCCCAGCACCACGCGGCGGCCGTCACCGCCTTCGAGGAAGCCGTCGCGCTCTGCGCCCCCGGCACGCGCTACTCCGACTACGACCAGCTCTACGCCCACTACGGCCTGGTCGACGCCCTCGGCCACCTCGCCGACAACGCACCGGACGCCGACCAGCCCCGGTTGACCGCCACACTCATCCGGTACGCCGAGCAGACACTCTCCCTGATACCCGGCACGATCTGGCACTTCACCAACGAGGGCGCCTTCCAGGAAGAAGTCAAACGCCGCACCGGCAACGCCCTGGCCTGGCATCTGCTGCACAGCGGCGAACCCGAGCGCGCGCTCGCCGCCGTCGAACAGGCGCTGTCGGTGGCCGACGACCGGGAATACGACTTCGTCCGCGACACCCAGGTCCGCGTCCTGCTCGCCCTCGGCCGCACCGACGACGCCTACCGGATCGCCGACCAGGTCCTCACCCGCGACCCGTCCTTCGGCGACTTCACCGACATCGCGGCCCTGCCCGAGTTCCAGTCCTGGCGGCAGGCCCAGCGCACCGCCGCACGCGAGGCCCCGGGGAGCGTCCGGTGAGACCCGACCGCGCCGTACCGTCGCCCGGCACCCGCCCACTCGACGAACTCGACCAGGTGCCCTGGGCCGAACTCCGCCACGCCTACGGCCCGGCGACCGACGTCCCGGAGCAGCTGCGCGCTCTGGTCCGCGACGACGGGGAACGCCGGACACAGGTATGGGACCGTATGTGGTCCAACCTCTACCACCAGGGAAGCGTCTACGAGGCCACGCGGTGCCGTTCCTGTTGCACATGCTCGCCGAGGAGACCACACCTCACCCGGCCCGCGTCCTCGTCTCCCTGCGTCACCTGCTCGTCGGCGAGGATGAGGCCGAGTTGCTGCCGGACGGCTACGACGAGGCCGGATTCGCGGACTGGCCACAACAGGACAGGGAACTCGAGGCCGCCACCCATGCGGCCGTGGCAGCGGGCGTGCCGGTCATCGTGCCGCTGCTGGACCACCAGGACCCGGGGATCGCGGGCGAGGCGGCCCATCTCCTGGCCTGGTTCCCCGGCAGGGCGGCGGACATTCTGCCCGCGCTGCGCCGGCTGAGCGTCCGGAGCCCGCTGCCCAGAAGCGACCGCACGACGGTGCTCATCGCCATCGGGCTGCTGGCGGGCGTCTGCGGGGACCGGTCCGGCACTGCCTTTCTGGAACGGATGCTCGACGACGTGGACGACCCCGACCGCTGGGCGGCGGCGGTGGCGCTGAGCAGGATCGCCACCCCCGATGTCCCGGCCGCAGCCATTGACGTACTGGTCGCGGAGCTGGGCGCGATCAGTGTCGATCCGGAGGAGTACGAGATGGAGCCCAGGACCGGCTTCTGCTTCAACTCCCCGGAACGGCTGATCGTCCCGACGCTCCACCAGCTGCCCACCGCCTCCCAGGACGCCGCACTGGACGCGGCCGGACGGGCCATCGCCGGTATCGAGAACCAGGACCGGGTGCCATGGGCAGAGGCCGCAGACCTGGTCGTCCTCGCGCTCGGCGACGCCGAACCCGGCAGCGCGGACGCGCTGACGCGCTGACGCCCTGGCAGCACGCGATGCTGCGGGCGCTGCTGACCGGTGACCGGATCTGGGCGTCGGGGCAGGTGGGCATGCGCCTGTCCTCGGAGTACGGGCTCCCCGACACCCGGACGCGCTGGAGGAATGGTTGGACCGTGCATGACCGGGGGCGGCCGGGCGTCGGCCGGGGGGCCGATTGTCAGTGGCCGCCGCCAACGTCGAAGACACCGATGAGATGAAGGCCGGAACTCCCGGCAGCTCTGTACTGCGCTGTCGCGTCGCCAGGCTGCCGGGGCGCCGGGGCGCCGGGGCGCCGGATGACCGAAGTGCGGCACCGCTGAATCGCACCATAGCTGGATCGCAGGGATTGCTGAACAATCTGCGCGAGCTCGACGTCAAGCCGCAGGAGCCGCAAGGCAGAGCCTCTGCCGCCTGCCCCCGCTCAAACTGCCTCGTGACGAATCCAAGGTTTCGTCGACACAGCCGGCGAAGGGCATTTACGGGACAGCCCTTAGCAAGTCTGGCCGTTAATTTACTCACATCAGGAGACCAACATGGACACCCGAGATCCACGGTTCAGCGGACTCAGCATTGGCACTGGAGTCGTTCGCTATTCAGACCTCAGCTATTTGATTACCACGAACGATGCCGCTGTCAGCGAAGGTTACACCGATTCGCTACTTTTCTCTCTGGATCGTGGAACTTGGGGCGCCGGCACAGTGGAATGGCCTGCCTGTTCCGGAACGGTCTGCCATGCGCCGACCGAACGTTACCTGGTGCTGGGCACCGATGGATCGGTACGAGCTAGTGGTGGCGGCGCTGTAAAGGAAGAGGCACCCATCGCAAGCTGCGGAGTGGATCCGAGGAAGCGCGGCCCTCTTCGTGAAGTACGTGGTATCGCGAAAGGTAGAGCCTATGCCGTAGGAACCTGCCGGCAGGCCTATGTTCGCGATGGCGAAGATCAGTGGAAATGCATTGACCAGAGCGCCCAAGCCAGCGACATCCCGATCACTGAAACGAGCTTCGAGTCCATCGATGGGTTCAGCGAACAGGAGATATACACGGTCGGTTGGGAAGGTGAAATCTGGAAGTATGACGGTTCCTTCTTCACCCAGCAGAACAGTCCGACCAACCTGGCGCTCTACAAAGTTCGCTGCGCGTCGGACGGTTTTGCCTATGCCTGCGGCCAGCTCGGCACCTTGCTTCGGGGACGCGATGATCAATGGGAAGTGATCGAGCATGAAAGCACCAAAGAAGACCTCTGGGGCATGGAGGTTTTCGATGGACAGCTGTACGTGTCTTCCACCCATTTCGTCTATCGACTCGAGGACGGCAAGCTCAAGCCCGTCGATTTCGGAGACGACGTTCCGCAGACCTGTTACCACCTGAGCGCGGCCGACGGGATCATGTGGTCCATCGGGCCCAAGGATGTAATGGAGTTCGATGGTTCGAACTGGAAGCGGAGGCTGCGAATTGACTGACGTGGCTTTCCCGGCCTGCCCATGCATCAGGATCGGCGACTGACGAACACCCTTCCCATCGTCCTTGACCTACACGGCGAAGAAGCCGGCTTCCTCGCCGTCCTACGCGACTACGCATTGCGCGCGCCACATGACGATCTCGACCTAGCTATTCAGCTGGGTTGAGTGGTTCGGTCAGGCGGCTGCTGTGTCGGGGTGAGGGTCCTACGCCCTCCGGCGGTATGGCCGGCGCGGGAAGGCGGAGAACGCGGCAGTGGCGGACATCGCTTGGTCACCGACAGCGAACCCGGGACCCGGGCCTGGATGTCCAGGCTCGGCGTCGGTCCGCAGGCTCGGGCAGCCGAGGCCTTGACGCCGCCCTTGCCCCGGTAGTCCGGGGTCTGCGTCTTCTTCTGGGACTGCTTGTGCTGCTCGGTACGCGTCGTGGTCGTGGCGGAGGTTGTCTTCTTCTGGTCCCGGAGCTTGGCGACCCGGTCGGTGACGCAGGTGTCGTACCCGCCGCACTCGGTACGCGCCTGCTGGTACAGCGGGTCCGCGTCCGACACGTCCGAGGGATACCGGCGTTCCCGGTCCGGATGGTCGGCCGCGTTGCCGTACACATGCGCGAGGCAATCACACGATGGAGCAGCCGAGTTGAACTGAACGTGCTCGGGCACGTACAACAACGACACCAGGGCCTCCCGGTCTTGCTCGGTCAGATTCGCATCCCCGAGCTACCGAGAGGCCCTGCCCTCATGCGCCGACCGGCCGTAGATCACCCGCGCGGGAACCCTGTTCGACCCGCACGTTCCAAGACCGGTTGAGATACGGCTTCTCACGGTGGAGTAGTCGCTGTCGAATGCGCTGGATGCGGCCGTGATCAGCGACCGGTTGTCGTCCCCGGCCAGGGCAAGTGCGCTGTCGAGGCTGTCGCGTGCGGAGTGCGGGACTCCGGAGGGCAGGTCGATGGTCGCTGTGTAGACGGCGGTCAGCAGGCTGCCGAGCAGCGCGACCACGATGAGGCTGCCGAACCTGGCGCCGCCAGCCATGGCTGGCGGGAGTGCCCCCACAGCGACGGCGGCGACCAAGAGCCCGGCGCGCAGCGGGGTGAAGCCCTCCACGAGCTGGAAGCGCTGCGTGGTGATCAGTTGGATGCAGGCGATGGCGAACATGGAGGGCCCGGCGGCCAGGACTCCGGCGAGGAAGGCCCGGTTGCGGAAGATCGCGAAGTCCAGCAAGGGGTAGGGCAGGCGGCGCTGCCTTCGAGCGAACGCCCACCCACCGACGGCGGCGGCGAGGACTGCGGCAACGATGAACAGGGGCGCGGGTTCCGTCTTTGCGGTTTCCTTGATCGCGATCACGAGGCCGACCAGGGCGACGAGTGCGAGAAGCGAGGAGGGCAGGTCCCATCGTTTGGTGGAGCCTGCGTCGTTGGGCGGCGCGAGGACCAACGTTGCGGCCAGTGCCACGGTGACGACGGGGACGTTGATCAGGAAGACTGACCCCCACCAGAAGCTTTTCAGCAGGAGCCCGCTGATGATCGGGCCCAGTGCGCTGCCCACGAGTGCCAGGGTGCCCCAGATGGCGATGGCCACGTTACGCTCGCGCTCGTCCTCGAACGTGGTGCGGATCAATGCGAGCGTTGCGGGCATCATCACCGCCGCGCCGACGGCCAGGAATGCCCTTGCCGCGATCAAGGTCTCTGGTGTCGGCGGGCGGTCGGCAGCGTCCGTCCTGGCACGCACCCCTGTACGTCGGCGACCACCGGGCGGGGTCTGCCGGGGTATTGGCAACCGGTGGCCGGGAGGGCCTGTCCGATGACTGACCTATTGGTGGGGCGGGGTGAGCTGACGGATGTCGCGTGGGAGCGGATGGAGCCCTTGCTGCCAGGTGCTGACGGACGGGGTCGTCCGTGGCGGGACCACCGGCAGGTGATCAACGGTGTGCTGTGGCGTCCGCGGACGGGTGCTCCGTGGCCTGACCTGCCAGAACGGTATGGGCCATGGCAGACGGCGTATGAACGATTCGCTCGTTGGGAGGCTGACGGAACCTGGGCCACCCTGCTGGAGCAGGTTCAGGCACGGGAAGACTCCGCCGCAACGAAGGGCCAGTGAGCACTCCTTGAGACGTCGTTGCAGGGGGGCGCGGTCACGGAAGAGCTCGTTGAGACGACCAGGATCGCCCTGCTGGGGATCCGGGCCCTTCCTGGGACCTTGGCTGACCTGTTCACCTCCCCAGGCAATACGGCGGCACAGGCTCATTCCGTGATTCGCGCGCGGGCGTCGTAGCTCAGCTGTCGCGAATCACCCCGTCGAATCACGACCGCGAGAAGGATTTCCCCACACCATCTAATCATCCATGGCCGCCGACATCATCGCCTGATGCCTTGTTGTTGCACACAGGGTCGACCAGAAGTCAACAGCGAATACTAGGCCATTCCCACTGCCTTCCGGCTGGCTGCATAATTCTTTGCCCACACCGCTGGACTCACTGTCAAGCGCGATATCCCCCACAGCTGAAAACTGCTGAGCAACCGCCCTGGCCAGCAATGTTGTGGTGTTACGGTGGAATCTGGCTAACTCTCAACACCTGAGGTTGACAAAGTGAGAAATCGGCTTGTCGTCAAGGGCGCGCGGCAGCATAATCTCCGTGACGTGTCCGTGGAACTGCCGCGGGACGCGCTGATCGTTTTTACGGGTGTGTCCGGATCCGGAAAGTCAAGTCTGGCGTTCGATACCATATTCGCCGAAGGTCAGCGGCGCTATGTCGAATCCCTCTCGGCATATGCGCGACAGTTTCTCGGGCAGCTCGAGAAGCCCGACGTCGATGCCGTCGAGGGGCTGTCCCCGGCGATCGCCATCGATCAGAAGACGTCGAGTCGCAACCCGCGCTCCACGGTCGGCACCATCACCGAGGTCTACGACCACCTGCGGTTGCTGTACGCCCGCATCGGCCGCCCCCATTGCCCCGAGTGCGGCGAACCAGTCAGCCGGCAGACCCCGCAGCGCATCGTCGACCTGTTGCTGGACGAGGACGAAGGGACCCGTTTCCAGGTGCTGGCCCCGGTCGTCCGTGACCGAAAGGGCGAGCATGCCGAGGTTTTCCGTCAGCTGTCCGCTGACGGATTCAGCCGGGTGCGGGTGGACGGGACGGTCCTCGCACTGGCCACCCCGCCCGCGCTCGATAAGCGCAAGAAGCACTCCATCGACGTAATCGTGGACAGGCTGGCCGTCAAGCGGGATATCCGGCAGCGGCTGACGGAGTCAGTGGAAACTGCACTGGGAGTCGGTGGCGGTGTCCTGCGGGTCGAGTTCATAGACCGGGAGCCTGGCTGGGCCGGGCGCGAGCTGGTCTTCTCCGAGGCGATGGCCTGCCCACGCTCCCACGACATCGGCTTGGAGTCGCTGGAGCCGAGGTTGTTCTCCTTCAACGCCCCTTGGGGCGCCTGCCCTGCCTGCACGGGCATCGGTTCGGCCATGGAAGTCGACCCCGATCTCGTCGTACCCGACGAGACCAAGTCGCTAGCCGAGGGCGCCATCGCCCCATGGACCAACACCAGCGGCGCCGACTACTTCACCCGTCTTCTCGAAGCTCTGGCCTCCGACGCCGGATTCAGCACCGCCACTCCCTGGCACCAGCTCTCCTCCGAGATGCAGGAGATGGTGCTGCACGGGGCGGACCGTCGGCTGCACCTCTCATTCCGGAACCGGCTGGGCCGCGAGCGTTCGTACCTGGCCCGCTTTGAGGGCGTGATCCCGCACATCGTGCGCCGCTTCGCCGAAGGCATCGAGTCTGGTGGCGCGTCGAATCGCTTCGGTGGATACATGCGTGCAGTGCCCTGTGCGGCCTGCGGAGGCGCCCGCCTGGCCCCAGCCGTCCTGTCGGTCACCGTTGGAGGGCACAGCATCGCTCAGGCAGCCGAGCTGCCGCTCGGTGAACTCGCCCGCTTTGTGGCGACGTTGCAGCTGACAGGCAGTGAGCGGCGGATCGCGGAAGCCGTCCTCGCGGAGATTGGTGAGCGGTTGCGATTCCTGCTCGACGTGGGCTTGGACTATCTCTCGCTCAACCGGCCTGCCGCCTCCCTCTCCGGCGGGGAGGCCCAGCGGATCCGGCTGGCAACGCAGATCGGCGCCGGACTGACCGGCGTGCTGTACGTGCTGGACGAGCCCTCCATCGGGCTGCACCAGCGCGACAATCAGCGGCTCATCGAGACACTCAAGCGGCTACGCGACCGTGGCAACACCGTGATCGTCGTCGAACACGACGAGGAGACCCTGCAGGTCGCCGACTGGGTGGTCGACATCGGCCCCGGCGCCGGTACACACGGCGGCCGCGTCGTCTGCTCAGGCACCGTGCAAGAGGTCGCCGAGCACCCCGAGTCCGTCACCGGCGCCTATCTCTCCGGACGCCGAACCATTCCCCTGCCCGCACGGCGCCGAAAGCCGACGGCAGGCCGGGCCCTCACCGTGCACGGGGCCTGCGAGCACAACCTACGTGATATCACCGTGTCCTTCCCGCTCAGTCTGTTCACCGTGGTCACCGGCGTCTCCGGCTCCGGCAAGTCGACCCTGGTCAACGACATCCTGCACACCGCCCTCGCCCAGCAGATCCACCGTGCGTACAAGGTGCCCGGCCGGCACCGTACTATCGCCGGCGTCGAGCACCTCGACAAGGTGGTCCAGGTCGACCAGACCCCGATCGGCCGCAGCCCTCGGTCCAACCCGGCAACTTACACGGGCGTCTTTGACCACCTGCGCAAGTTGTTCGCTCAGACCCCGGAGGCAAAAGTCCGTGGCTACCAGCCCGGCCGGTTCTCCTTCAACGTCAAGGGCGGCCGCTGCGAGCACTGCTACGGCGATGGCACCGTCAGGATCGAGATGAACTTCCTACCGGACGTGTACGTGCCGTGCGAGGTGTGCAGAGGCGCCCAATACAACCGCGAGACCCTGGATGTCCACTACAAGGGCAAATCCATCGCCGACGTCCTCGCCATGACCGTGACAGAAAGCCTGGAGTTCTTCGACGGCCACCAGATCATCTCCCGCCACCTACGGGCCCTGGACGACGTCGGGCTCGGCTACCTCAAGCTCGGCCAAGCGGCCACCACCCTGTCCGGAGGCGAGGCGCAGCGTGTCAAACTCGCCGCCGAACTCCAACGCCGTAGCCGCGGTCGAACCCTCTACGTACTGGACGAACCCACCACCGGCCTGCATGTCGCCGACGTTGACCGGCTGCTGACTGCCCTGCAACGCCTCGTCGACGGCGGCAATACGGTCGTCGTCATCGAGCACAACCTCGACGTGATCAAGACGGCCGACTGGATCGTCGACATGGGCCCAGAAGGCGGACACCGAGGCGGAGAGGTCGTCGCCGAGGGCACCCCGGAGGAGATCGCGGCCCACCATCGGTCACACACCGGGCAGTTCCTCAAGCACTTGGTGGGGAACCGATGAACGCCACGGATCTGCAGGACCCGCAGGACCCGCAGGACCCGCAGGACCTCCAGCTGGACCAGGACGACGAGAGCGAGGCGCCTCCACCCAGTCTTCCCACGGACAGCGGCACCGTCGACCAAGTCAAGGACTACCTCCGGCTCATTGCCAAGGTCAAACTGCTCACCGCCGAACAGGAGGTGGAGCTGGCCAAACGCATCGAAGCCGGACTGTACGCGGAGCACCTTCTCGCCGAAGAGCCAGGCCTGGACCCGCACTACCGTCGCGAACTCAGCCTCCTCGCTGAAGACGGACACCGCGCCAAACAGCACTTCACCGAGGCCAACCTCCGCCTGGTAGTCGCCGTCGCCAAGCGCTTCACCGGACGAGGACTCCACTTTCTTGACCTCATTCAGGAAGGCAATACCGGACTCATCAGAGCCGTCGAGAAGTTCGACTACGTCAAGGGCTTCAAGTTCTCCACCTACGCCACTTGGTGGATCAAGCAGGGAGTCTCCCGGGCCCTTGCCGATCAGAGCCGCACCATCCGCATCCCAGTGCATACCGTGGAAATCATCAACCGCGTGGCGCGGATCCGCCGTGAGTTCCTCCGCGACACCGGTTCCGAGCCCACCCCGCAGGAACTGGCCGACAAGGCGGAAGTCCCGATGGAGAAACTGATCGAACTCGACGCCTACACCAAGGAGCCCGTCTCGCTGGACGTCAGTCTGTCCGACGATGGCAATACCGGGTTCGGTGATCTCATCATGGACAGCGACCTGCCCTCCCCCTGGGAAGTGGTCGCCTTCGGACTTCTCCAAGAAGCCATCCAGGCCATCCTGGCCGGCCTCAGCCCTCGTGAAGCCGGCATCATCTCTCTACGGTTCGGCCTCCTCGGCGGTCGCCCGCGGACCCTGGAGGAGATCGGCAACACCTACGGCGTGACCCGCGAGCGTATACGCCAGATCGAGGGCAAAGCGATGAGCAAGCTCCGGCACCCCTCACGCTCCCATGAGCTGCGGGACTACCTCAGCGACGCGTGACGCGACGCCGCTTGATGTTCCAGGCCCGCTTGATCTGCGACAACCAAGCCGCCCACCAAACCGCAGCAGGGAGCCGGTGTACCGGCTTGCCCACATCTCGTTCAGGACTACAGTCCCGACGAGAGAGCCCTCCGGCTTGCGGCCGCTTCGGATGAGAGCCCTTCGGCCTTCTGCGCGCTGGTCGGTTGCCCTTCTGCTGCTGCGTCGGTGCGGTCCGACTGGGCAACGTTGATCGGCACGGCGGAGGGCGAGGACTCGTTTCGGGTGTACGCAGCGTCCGCCGCGCCTTGGCTGACCTGCTTTGCGGACCCCTCGAAGCGAATACCGATGCCGAGTTTTTCCTTGATCTTCTTCTCGATCTCGTTGGCGAGGTCGGGGTTGTCCTTGAGGAAGTTGCGGGAGTTCTCCTTGCCCTGGCCGAGCTGGTCACCCTCGTAGGTGTACCAGGCACCCGCCTTGCGGACGAAGCCGTGCTCCACGCCCATGTCGATCAGTCCGCCCTCGCGGCTGATTCCCTGGCCGTAGAGGATGTCGAACTCGGCCTGTTTGAACGGCGGCGCGACCTTGTTCTTGACGACCTTGACGCGGGTGCGGTTACCGACGGCGTCGGTGCCGTCCTTCAGCGTCTCGATCCGGCGGATGTCAAGGCGCACCGAGGCGTAGAACTTGAGCGCCCGGCCACCGGTCGTGGTCTCCGGCGAGCCGAACATCACTCCGATCTTCTCGCGCAGCTGGTTGATGAAGATCGCGGTGGTCTTGGACTGGTTGAGCGCGCTGGTGATCTTCCGCAAGGCCTGGCTCATCAGGCGGGCCTGCAGACCCATGTGCGAGTCGCCCATCTCCCCCTCGATCTCCGCACGGGGCACCAGCGCCGCCACGGAGTCGATGACGATCAGGTCGAGGGCGCCGGAGCGGACCAGCATGTCCACGATCTCCAGCGCCTGCTCGCCGTTGTCCGGCTGCGAGAGAATGAGGTTGTCGATGTCGACGCCGAGCTTCTTCGCGTACTCCGGGTCCAGAGCATGCTCCGCGTCGATGAACGCCACCGAGCCGCCGAGCTTCTGAGCGTTCGCCACGGCGTGCAGCGTCAGCGTCGTCTTGCCGGAGGACTCCGGCCCGTACACCTCCACCACGCGACCGCGCGGCAGACCACCGACGCCGAGCGCGACGTCGAGTGCGGTCGACCCGGTCGGGATGACCTCGATAGGCTCCTTCGACCGGTCGCCCATGCGCATCACCGCGCCTTTGCCGAACTGCCGCTCAATCTGCGCTAGTACCAGATCCAGCATCTTGCCCTTGTCAGCCATGCGCAACTCACCCCTCACTCTTCGCTCCGCACGACTGTCGCCCGGAGGATACGACAGCGGGTCCCGAAGTGAAAGAAGAGAGAAATCGTGAACGCGTGTGCGCGCACTGAGGCGTATCTCATCGATATGCGTGTCGCTTGCATGTTATCAGCAAAGCTTCACAGCTGACCGGAGCGCAACGGTCGTTGAGGCATCTCGCCAGAGCAGATTGGCCCGAATCCGCTCGGCTGCCGGATAACGGGGCGTTAGGCAACCGGCTACGCATACTCGTTAATGCGCGGGCTGATAATTCAAGACCTTTTCCGACGGTCCTGAGGCGGCAACTCGTCGCCCATTCCTACCTCTTACCGATGTTACTTCTTCACTCTGGCGCGCCAGCCGACAATGTGATCGAAATTACACTGATGTCCACATGCGGTGTGGTGGGAAAATGGAAAAGCTGGTTCGCAGAGGCTTTGCGCGCTCATCCGTGTGACCGCGTCGATCTCTGCGCTCCCACCCTTGCCCACTACCGACCAAACGCGGCCGGAACTGAGCGGTGGGACGGCCATACGCCCTGCATCACGCTCCGGCACGGCCGAGCGCGGCGCCGCACGCACAACGAGGTTTATGAACGGCATGCAGTTCTCCGAGGGACAGACACTCATCCACCCCCAACACGGTCCGACCACTGTCACCGACGTTCTCGAACGCACGGTCAACGGCAAGAGCAGGCGTTACGTCCACCTCCAGGTCCACCGGACCGACCTGCGCATCGCCGTTCCTGTCGAGAAGGCCCGCGCAGTGGGTCTCCGATCCGTGTACGCCGCGACACAGGTACAGGACTTGCTCGATGTCCTGAGGGCTCCCACAGGTGAGCAGGAGGATGCCTGGTCGCGGCGGTTCAAAGCCAACCGTGAGACGCTCCGGATCGGCGACCTTCTGCTCACCGCCGGCGTCATTCGTGACCTTGTGCGACGCCAGAACGAGAGCGGGCTTGCCACGGCGGAGAAGGACATGCTCAAGCACGCCCGCCAGCCGGTCGTCGCAGAACTCGCACTGGCGCTCTCACTGACCGACGAGGAGGCAGAAAAGCTGCTCGACTCGGCCATCCTCGGTGAGCAGCAGACCACTGAAGACGCGATCACTCGCCCATGACGCCGGGATGTCGGGGAGCCCCTCCTGCTTGGAACCTCGGCGTGCCGCCCCGCCGGCCGGCCACGGCCTGTGCGGGCCGGAGTGATCATCTCAGAGAGCGGTTCGTGAAGCCCTGGTTCCTGCCACCCGCCCTCACGGACCTGCTGGACGTGGTGACCACCTGGCAGGACGCACCAGCGAAACCAGCCCCCGACGGTCTGCACGCCGCCCTGGCCCGGATCGACGTCCCGCCCGAACAGGCGGTATTCGTCGGCGACAGTCCCGGCGACATGACCGCCGCCCGCGCCGCCGGCGTCCTCGCGCTGGGCGCCGTCTGGGGCTGGCACCCGCCCGCCGCACTCCATACGGCCGGAGCCCGTCACCTCCTGCCCGATCCCACCCGCATCGGCCCGTCCCTCCTGCACCACCTGACCCCAATCCCCGCGAACTGACCCTCCCGCCCCGCTACGGTGGAAGGGCACCCAAAACGGGTGCCCTTCCTGACTTCCTAGGGACTCAAGGCATGCGTGTGATGCGGCGACAGGCGCCAAGCGCCGGTCTGGACCACTGAGGCACCGCCTCACCGGTCCGGGTCGGCGCTCACCTCCGCGCCCTGCCCACCACTGCTCCTGTGAGTCGCCTCCATGTCTGTGCTTCCTCCCGTCGGCCGTCTGCGATGGATCGACGTCCCCGCCCGCTGCGGACCCGCCTCGAAGCCGCCTTCGACGCCCCGTCACGGACGCCGTCACCCCGGCAGGCGGCTTCGGCCACCAGCTGGCCGCCGCCCTGACCCTTGCCGACGGACGCCGGTTCTTCGTCAAGGCAGCCCCCACCGGCGACCCCCTCACCGCTGCGTCACGAGTGGTAGAGCACCCGCACGACCATTGTGTCGCCGGGCAGGCCGTCCAGGCAGGCGTTGAACATCCGCTCGTAGTCGGGGCCGCCGTCCTCCACCCACCGCCCGTCGAGGGTGAGCAGGGCGGGGGTGGGCAGCACGGCGGCCACATGGCGGGTCACGTAGGTTTCCAGGTCCTCGTCGAGGTGGAGAGCGGGGTCGGAGGTGAACCGTTCCTCCAGGGCGGGGTCGGCCTCCATTGCCTGGATCAGGGGCTGTTCACGGAAGGCGGCGACAGCCGCCTCCCTGGCGTGCTCCGGCTCCAGGATCCTGGCCCGCTCGGCGAAGTGGTGGAAAGGCAGCGCGGGCGGGTAGCGGTCAGCGAAGGCGCGGTACGCCGTCCAGGTGCTGGCCGCCCGGCGGGCCTCGGTGGCGCGGGGCGTGTCGAGGTCGAGGATGCCGCGGGGGCCGCCGTGGCAGCGGGGCGGCGGCAGGACCTCGGGGAGTTCGGTCCAGTCGTCGTATCGCACGAGCCGGGGGTCGTCCTCGTGGCCGGGCAGTACGTCGAAGAGACAGCCCGCCCCGGAGACGAACCAGTAGCTCCACTCGCCCACCCAGTCCGGGTGAGGGCGGTCCTCACGGTCGTACCAGAAGGGGGTCATGGCCTGCCCGATCGCCTGCTTCAGCCCGTCGGGGCCGACGGGCGGCAGGCAGACGGTGATGCGCTGTTTGCCCATGGTGTCCCCTCCTGTGGTGCGGGCCGCGCTGGGTGCACGGTCGGACGGCGCGCGTGGTGCGGTGCGCGACCCACCTTGGCATCGCCGACGGCAGCGTCATATCGGAACTGCACCGCCGCCACCGGGCCATCGAGTTCAAGAAGTTCCTGGTCACGATCGACAAGGCCGTGCCCGTTGGCCTCGACATCCACCTGGTCTGTGACAATTACGCCACCCACAACACCGCCGAGATCAGGACGTGGCTCGGAAAGCACCCACGCTTCCACGTCCACTTCACCCCCACCGGCTCCTCGTGGATGAACCAGGTCGAGCGGTGGTTCGGCCTGCTGACGGACAAGCTCATCCGCCGCGGGGTGCACACCTCAGTGAAGGCCCTGGAGCAAGACATCAGGGCCTGGATCGACGGATGGAACGAGAACCCCAGGCCCTTCATCTGGACCAAGACCGCCGACGAGATGCTCAAATCCCTCGCCGACTACCTCACCAAAATCAACCCACCCAGCCAGCCATCAAAGGAATAGTTACCCTCGTGATTTGCGGCGCATCACACTAGGAGCGGTCGGGACGCACCGGTTCGTCGGCGACCTCCCCCGACACTCCGAAACGCGCCAGGTAGTGCCACACCTTCTTGACCGCCTGGGGGTCGTAGCGGCCGTCACGTGCCGCATCTCCGACGATGCGTGGATCGAGTACGCCACCGACCGCGATCCGCGTGCCCAGGTCGACGTACTCCTGGCCCCGGTAGCCGGGGTGAAGACGAAGTGTCTCGGCCCCGAGACGGAAACCCGGGTGCCACTCGACGGGGCAGCCGAGGGACAGGGCCGCAGCCTCGACAGCCGTGCCTCGGTAGCACGGGTCCAGGACCAGCGCCTCCACATGACGGTCCAGTCGGACCGGTCCGTGCACCTGGGCCTCGATGTAGTCGTCGAGGTCGTCCCGGCTGTCGGCCAGGGCGAGCCCGATGAGCCCCATGCGGGCCGCGACACCGAAATCCGAGGGTTCGAGGAAGCTGTCCGGGTAGCAGAACGTGGTCCGCGCCGACGTCCGGGCGGTCAGCCGGAAGTGGGCGGAGCCGAACCGCGGCGCCCCTCCGACCGGCTTGCGGCGGAAGTTCAACGCCCCGTAGACGGGTCGCTCATGAGCGGCCGCCGCGTCGTACGCTCCATTGAAGATCCGGCTCTCCCAGCGCCACCGGTCTCCGCCGGGATGCGCGGTCAGGCCGCCGTTGCTGGTCCCCGTGACGAACTGGGAGCGGTAGATGCCGTCTTCGGCCAGGGCCTCAAGGATCGGCCGGCCGTGCAGCAGACGGTCCGGGTGGAAGTTGAGGGTCACCCTCAGCACCGGGTCCACCGGAGGGCCCGACGCAAGCTCCGCCACATGACGAAGGGCTCTTGCCTGCGGTGTCCGGGGAGTTTCGGGGCTCATCCACGCAGTGTCCTCCAGGCCGATCAGCCGGCGCACATGGATTCCCGCAGGGCGGCAGCCCCTTATTCGAGGGCGTATCCCGGGGCGCATCCGAGGGCGGCGGATCACGTCCGGGGTCGCGGCGTCGCCCGGCACGGTCTGGCACCGTCTGGCACCACCCGGTGCCAAATGGCGCCACGTGACGCCATCCGGTGCCATGCGGCTCCATTCCACACCCACAGAAGCGAATGATCGCGCATGGCGCCACAATGACTCAGACCGACCCCTTCACGTTTCAGCAGGTCAGACGGCCATTCTCAAGCCCAGGCCACAAAAGACGCCAGCCAGGCTTGCACATAGCGCCATAGTGGTGCCATGATGGCGTCATGGACCTCACCCCGTATGTCGACAACCTGCGTCGCGAACTCGCGGTGGCCGCTGAAGCCGGTGGCGAAGATGCCCGCGAGCTGGCCGATCGGCTCACCGCCCCTCTGGAGTCGGCGACCCGTCTGACCATGCTCAATGTGCTCTCCGCCGCGATGGACGAGATCACCCGCGAGCTCGCCCCCGGCTCGGTCGACGTACGGCTGCGTGGGCTCGACCCCGACTTCGTGGTGACGCTGTCGCCCGCCGACGGCGGCCCCATGGAAACGGCCGCCGTGCCCGTCGAACCGCTCAGGGGACAGGCGCCCGCCGATGGCGACGAGGGCGGCACCGCTCGCGTCAATCTGCGTCTGCCGGCCCACCTCAAGGCCCGCGCCGAAGAGGCCGCGAACCGCGAGGGCCTGTCGGTCAACGCCTGGCTGGTGCGCGCCGTGTCGGCCGCGGTCGACGGCGGCACCCGGCCGCGTACGCCGGAGAAGGCCCAGACCGTCGGACAGAGCTTCACGGGCTGGGTGCGCTGACCGCGCCCACGCCCGACCCGTTACGCCCGCATTCGCCCACACCACGTCCCACCAGCGGGGACGCCCTGAAGACCCAAGAGGACGGGACAGCCATGCCTTCTTTCGACACTCCCGAACCGATCTCGGCCACGGCGCACGTGGTGGCCGGTTCCATCCAGTTCACGGCGGGCGACCGCCTCGACACGGTCGTCGAGGTGCGGCCCCGCAACCCGAAGAAGGACCTGGACGTGCGGACGGCCGACCAGACCGAGGTCACGTACGCGGGCGGCGTGCTGACCATCAGGACGCCCAAGTCCAATCTGTTCGGCCGCACCGGCACCGTCGACGTGACGGTCGAACTGCCCACGGGCTCGCGCATCGACATGACCGGCTCCTGGACCCAGGTGCTCGGCGAGGGCCGGCTCGGCGAGGTCCGCGTGAAGACCTCGTCCGGCGACGTCCGCCTCGACTCGACCGGCCCGCTGAACCTGACCGCGTCGCACGGCTCGATCACCGTGGACCGGATCGCGGGCACGGCCGAGATCACCACCAGCTCCGGCAGCCTGCGCGTCGGCCTCGTCGACGGGCCCGCCGTCCTGAAGAACTCGCACGGCACCACGACCGTCGGCGCCGCGACCGGTGAGCTGCGGGTGAGCGGCGCCAACGGCGACATCGAGGTCCGGCGCGCCGAGGGCTCGGTCAACGCCACCACCGCGCACGGCACCCTGCGCGTGGGCGAAGTGGCCCGAGGCACCGTTCAGCTGGAGACCTCCTACGGCTCCATCGAGGTCGGCGTCCGCGAGGGCACGGCCGCCTGGCTCGACGTCAGCTCGGGCTCCGGCCAGGTGCGCAACACGCTCACCGCGTCCGAGAGCCCGGAGAAGACCGAGGACACCGTCAAGGTCCGCGCCCGCACCCGGCACGGCAACATCGACATCCGCCGCGCCACCGCCTGAGAGCCGCACCGCCGCCTGAGCCGCGCCACCGCCTGACCCTGCCCCACCCCGTACGGCACCGCGCCCCACCCCGTACGGCACCGCAACTCGCCAACTTCTCCTGCCACTTCACCCTTCGATCGGAGGGCTCCATGCCCAAATCTGTCATGCCCACGTCCAGGCAGAGCGACGATCACCCCTCGCCCGCCGCCATCTCCACCGTCGGTCTGCGCAAGTCGTACGGCGACAAGACCGTCCTCGACGGCATCGATCTGCGCATCCCGGCCGGCACGGTGTTCGCCCTGCTCGGGCCGAACGGCGCCGGCAAGACCACCACCGTGCAGATCCTGTCCACGCTCATCGCCGCCGACGGCGGACAGGCCCAGGTCGCGGGCCACGACGTCGCCACGTCACCGGACGGCGTACGTGCCGCGATCGGTGTCACGGGGCAGTTCGCCGCGCTCGACGATCTGCTCACCGCCGAGGAGAACCTGCTCCTCATGGCCGATCTGCTGCGCCTCGGCAAGCGCGAAGGCCGGTCCCGCGCCAGGGAGTTGCTGGAGCGGTTCGAGATCGCGGACGTCGCGGACAAGCGGGCCGCGACCTTCTCCGGCGGCATGCGGCGCAGGCTCGACCTCGCCATGACGCTGGTCGGCGACCCGCAGGTGATCTTCCTGGACGAGCCGACGACCGGGCTCGACCCACGCAGCCGCCGCACCACGTGGGACATGGTGCGCACGCTGGTCGCGGGCGGCACCACGGTCTTCCTCACCACCCAGTACCTGGACGAGGCCGACCAACTGGCCGACCGGATCGCCGTGCTGGACGGCGGCCGGATCGTCGCCGAGGGATCCGCCGACGAGCTCAAGGCGCAGATCCCCGGCAGCCACGTACGACTGCGGTTCACCGACCCCGACGAGTACGAGCGCGCGGCGGCCGCGTTCCCCGGCGCCGCACGCGACGAGGAGAACTTCGCCCTGCGCGTGGCGGGCGACGCCGGGCTCGACGCGCTGCGCGGCCTGCTCGACCGGCTCGACGGCGCCGGGATCCGGGCCGCCGACTTCTCCGTGCACACCCCCGACCTGGACGACGTGTTCCTCGCCCTGACCGGCAACGGCACCGCCACCCCGCTTCACGTCAAGGAGACCCTGCGATGAGCACCCTCACCTATGCCGTGCACGACTCGATGACGATGCTGCGGCGCAACCTGAAGCACGCGATCCGCTATCCGGCCGTGGGGTTCGGCAGTGCCATGACGCCGATCCTGATGCTGCTGCTGTTCGTGTACGCCTTCGGTGACTCGATCGGCGCCGGCATGGGCGGCGGCCGGGACGCGTATCTGGACTACCTGACGCCCGGCATCATCGTCATGGGGGTGGCCGCCGGCTCGATGTCGACCTCGATCGCGGTCTGCTCCGACATGACCGAGGGCATCATCAACCGCTTCCGCACCATGAACATCACGCGCTCGTCGTTCATGACGGGGCATGTCATCGGCAGCGTCGTCCAGACGATGGTGTGCATCGTCCTGGTCGTGGGCGTCGCACTCGCCGTCGGGTTCCGGTCCGGCGCGAACCCGCTGGAGTGGCTGGCCGCCGCCGGTCTCCTCGCGGCCATCGCGTTCGCGGTGACCTGGCTGGCGGTGGCACTCGGCCTGATGTCCAAGACCGTCGAGTCCGCGAGCAACAAGCCGCTGCTGATCCAGTTCATGCCGTTCCTCGGTTCGGCGTTCGTGCCGGCCGACTCGATGTCGCCGGGCCTGCGCTGGTTCGCCGAGAACCAGCCGTTCACGCCGATGACCGAGACCCTGCGCGGCCTGCTCTCCGGCTCCGCGATCGGCAACAACGGCTGGATCTCGCTCGCCTGGTGCGTCGGCATCACGCTGGTCGGCTACTTCTGGTCGCGCTCGCTGTTCAACAGCACCACCAAGCGCTGAGAGCCGGTCGCTCCACCCGGTCGATCTCGTACCCGCACCACGGCGGAGGGCTCCATGCACGCGGAGCCCTCCGCTCGCCGCTGTCCGGCATCCGTCCCCGGGCGCCCCGTCAGCCGTTGGGGTGCGCGTCGCCGCGGCGGACGGCTGTTCCCCGTCGCCCTTCCGGCCGGTGCCTGCCGCCACGTGTGCCGTCCTCCTTGTGCCTTCCCGGCCTGTCCCGGCGCCCGCGGGTCGTCCAGGGCGTCCCGTCACCCTCTGCGTGCGATGAGGCGACGGGAGGCCACCGGGGCGGCCGGGGCGGAGGACCGGAAGGACGAGAACCGTCAGGTCGGTCGGCCGTCACGGGCGACGACCCGTCCGCCGTGCACCACCATGTCGCGCGGGCATGTCGACCACGACCTGCGGCAGGCACTCGGCGCGGGGCAGGACGAAGTCGGCCGGCGAGCCCGGGGTGAGGTCGGCGCAGGGCAGCCGCATGACGTCGGCACCGCCGTGCGCGCCGGCTTCGTAGTCGCGGTGGACCCGGCCGGACCGTCCTGGTGCTGCCGCTTCAGAGAGGAAGGGGACAGGAGGGAGTGGGTGATGCCTGAACTGCACGCGCTGAACGACGATTTGGAGCGCCCCTCCCCTGTCCGGCCCGGCGGCCTCCTCGCATCTGTTCGAGGAGGCCGAGTCCGGGTCGGCTCTATGTGAGCTGTCGCCCGACCAGGCCGACCAAGCCGTCGATGAGCGGGCCGGGCTCAAGGGTCGGGTCGAGCGACCGCTGGAGCAGGTAACCGTCTATCGCCGCGGTGAGGGTCACCGCGACGGTGAGCGGGCGCGCAACCCCCCGCTCTGCGAACCAGTCACTCAGCTGCTGCCGCAGCTCGGCCAGCGAGGCAGCGATTTCGGCGCGCAACCGGTCGTCCCGGCTCGCTGCGACGAGGGACTCGTACAGCAGCAGCAGTTCCGGGTCACGCGGATCGTTCGCGGACAGCGCGCGGAGCAGGGTTTCGACGGCCGCCGCCGGGTCCGTCTGCGCCAGAGCCTCACCGATCCGGTCGAGGAAGAACGCTCGGATCTTACGTACTGCGGCGATACGCCGGAGTTCACCGATGCTCCCCACGTGGTAATGGATCACACCGGTGTTCACGCCCGCGCGTTCCGCGACCCGACGACTGCTCACGCCGCCCCAGCCCAGCTCGGGGATGAGGGAGGCAGCAGCCTCGATGATCTTCTCGCGTGTATCCGTCCTGTGCGAGGACTCGTTGCTCACAGCCGCATCCCCTGGATCGCAATCACGACGTTCACACCGGCCGAGGCCAGGGCGATGGCTTCGAGGACGAGCAACTGCACAGGCAGCGGGTCGGGCACGACCGGGAAGACCGCGCCGAGGTCGGCCGCGAAGACCGCGATGTACCCCAGGCTCAGTGCCAGTGCCGCCACGAAGGCCCAATGCTGGTTCGCCATGGCGAACCCGGCCACCACGAAGCTGGCGAGCCCCAGAGAGGTGAGATACACGTTGAAGCTGTTGTACTGCCACCGGGGAAGCGGGGAGAAGTCCCGCGTATCGATCAGCTTCCCCGGCACCATGGGGATCAGCAGCAGCGCTTCCCAGACCAGCAGAGCCGCGGTCACCGTCGCCAACAGGGATTGATTCATCACGTTCTCCGTCGCTGTGCGGGAGTCGGTCGTCGATTTGGACGATAGTCCTGGACGGTCGTCCAAATCAAATGGAAGGGCGAGTTACCAGCGAGGGCAGCGGAAGGCAGTGGGAGGCCCCGTCGGGTCCGTATCAAGTCGGCAGTGTGGCGGGCCGGAGGGCTGCCGGAGGGCTGCCGGACATCTCACAAGAAGGTTGCGGGCAGGCCGGTCCGCCTCGCGGCCGCCCCGGCCCGCATCATCCGCGAGCTGCGCCCCGCGACGGGGTGAGGTCCGAGGGGGGCGGTGCCTCGACGGGGCGATCGACGGCCTGCCGCGCAAGGGGGGCGGACACCGACCCGCTGACACCCCTAGCGGAGAGCCCCCGTGCCGCGGCCGGGGGACGAGGCATTCGTCCGGGCCGCAGGAGCCCGGTGGTTCGTTCCCCGCTCGGCCGATCTCGCCGAAGCCGTACGCGCGCTGGTCCCCGGTGGTACGGACGGGCGCCCTGCTCCCCTCCACGAAGCGGCGCAGGCCCACCGCCGACTGGCCGAGGGCGGCACCCGCGGCCGACTGGTGCTGGTTCCCTGGCAGGGCCCGTCGGAGCGTCGGCGGGGCGGCGGTGATGGCGTCAGCGGCACATCAGCCGGACGTCAGCGGAACAGCAGTCCGGAGGCCAAAGCCATGAGCAGACCAGCCGCCGCACCGGCAGCAACCGCACCGACCGCATCACACGGGGAGCACCGACATGCGTACCTCCATCCGCCGCCCTGCCGTACTCGCCGCGACCGCCGTCGCCGCCCTGAGCATGACGCTCACCGCCTGCGGCGGTGACGACAGCTCGAAGGACAACGGGGCCGCCGCGTCCGTCTCCGCCGAGCAGGGCACGAGCAGCAACAGAGGCACGGGCACCACGGGTTCGACCACCGCCGGCTCCGGTACCTCCGGCTCCACCGGCACCGCCGTTCAGGCCGGCGTCAAGAAGCAGGTCAGTGTCGAGAAGCAGGCCGACGTCAAGAAGCAGGCCGGAACCAAGGCCCCGGCCTGCACCGTCAACGACGTGAAGATCTCCGCGACCAAGCAGCAGGGCGTGCCCACCACGCACATCACGCTGACCGCGACCAACGTCTCGGGCCACGCCTGCACGCTGCTCCAGTACCCGCTGCTCGGCTTCGGCGACCTCCCCCAGACATCCAAGGACGTCCGGCCGTCGCCAAGAGCAAGCCCGGCACCGCCATCGTGCTGAACTCCGGTACCCCGGCCTACGCGGCCGTGCGGATCAACAACGGCGGTGTCGACGAGGAGAACCACGCCGTCAGCTCCTTCTACGTGAACCTCTTCGCCGCCGACGGCCCCGCCGAGGGCAGCAAGACCGTCACCGCGCCCAAGGGCGGAATCGCGGTCGACGACGCGGCCGCGAAAACCGGCTACTGGACGTACGAACTGCGCAACGGCGCCGACGAGTTCTGACACACCGACGAGTTCTCAGGCGCCGCCCTGTGCGGCGAGGCGGCGAGTCGGCACACAGGCAGCAGCGCCCCGGAACACTCCCCCGTTCCGGGGCGCCGCGACGTCGCGAGCGGAATCAGGTGCGCGACATCAGGTGCGCGGGGCCGGAAGGACCCGTCCCAGGCGGGCGAGCGGGGACAGGGCCATCAGGGCGGGTGACAGCATCATGCCCGCGGCCGTCACCAGGAGGGCGGTGCGCGGCGCCCACTCCTGCGCGAGGAAGCCGCCGAGCAACGAGCCGACCGGGGCCAGTCCCATGCCGGCGAAGGTGATCGTCGCGGCCACCCGGCCCTGCATCCCGTCCGGGGTGACGGCCTGCCGGACGGCCATGACCGTGACGTTCACCAGCTGGCCGAAGACCCCGAACACGAAGTCGACCGCCAGGAGTACGGGGACCGTCACCGCGGCGGAGCCGTGCAGCGCGGGCACGCACAGCATCACCCCGTCGCCCAGTGCCGCCGCGGACACGAGCACCGCCCCGTGGCCGAACCGGCCCGGAAGCCGGGCTGCGAGCAGCGAGCCCAGCAGCGCTCCCGGTCCCGTCGCCGCGAGCGCCGGCCCGACAGCGGTGCCCGAGAGGTGCAGCTCGCGGGTGAGGAAGAGCAGATAGGCGGTCATCAACGCCGCGAAGGAGAACTGGAAGGCGGCCGAGGCGAGCCCCACCGTCCGCAGCAGTGGATCGCCGACGACGAAGCGGAGACCCTCGTGAATCCGCCGCCGGACCCGAGGGGGACGTTCCCCTCGACCCGGGACCGGTTCGTGGCGGCGGATCCGCCGGATCGACAGGAACGACAGCGCGAAGAACAGCGCGCCGGACGCGGCGGCGACCGGCGCCGACAACAGGGAGACCAGCATGCCGCCGAGGGCGGGGCCACCCGTCTGGGCCGCGGACCGGCTGCCCTCCAGCGCGCTGTTACCGCGTACCAGCCGATCGCGTCTCACCAACCGTACGAGGGAAGCCTGGTAGGCCACGTCGAAGAACACGGACAGGGTCCCGACGGCGAAGGCGACCACGAGCAGGAACGGCAGGCCCGGCCCGCCCAGGAGAGCGGCCACGGCGGCCGATCCCAGCGCCAGGGCCCGGCCGAGATCGGCCAGGACCATCACCGTACGGGTCCGCCATCCGTCCACCCACGCGCCGACGAGGAGTGAGAACAGCAGGACCGGCGTCTGCCCCACCGCGCGGAGGCCGCCCAGTTGGCCGGCACCGGCGTCGAGGTTCAGAACGGCGATCAGCGGAAGGATCACCAGGCTTGCGTGTTCCCCGAGTTGGGAGGCCGTCTGGCCCACCCAGAGCCGACGGAAGTCACCGTCCCGCCACAGGCCGGGCGGAACAGGGCGCCCGGAATCGGACGCGGTGGAGGAAGCGGACAGCACAGGAACCCCTCGGGTTGCCGGAGAAGGTGCCCACCACCCGGCGCACGTCGGATGTGCCGCCGGTTCGGGTGGGGGAAGGCTCGCTGTGCCGCGTATCAGGAGGCAGCACGCGATGACAGGCCGTCACGGCCCAAAACGTCAACGCGTGCTCGGGCGACCGGGCATGTCCTGGCTCCTCACGGTCATTCGCTGCCCGAACATCCGGGCGTGCGGCAAAGGTACCGTCCGCCGGCGATAGCCTGAGCCGTATGGACGAGATCGACGGGGTGGAGGTCATCGCGTTCACGGACGCCGAGGCGTTCGAGGACTGGCTGGCCGAGCACGGCACCCGCAGCGCGGGCGTATGGGTCAAGGTGGCCAAAAAGAAGTCCGGCATCGCGACGGTCACCGACGACGAGATGGTCGACCTCGGGCTGTGCTACGGCTGGATCTCCGGGCAGCGCCGGTCGTGCGACGAGCGGTACTACCTGCAGAAGTACGTGCCGCGTCGCCCCAGGAGCCTGTGGTCGCAGGTGAATGTGGACAAGGTGGCGCAGCTGACGGCCGCGGGGCGGATGCGCGAACCCGGGCTGGCCGAGGTGCGCAGGGCCCAGGAGGACGGGCGGTGGGCGGCGGCGTACGAGTCGCAGCGGACGGCGACGGCACCGCCCGACCTGGTGACGGCACTCGAAGCGGATCCCGGGGCCAGGAAGGCGTTCGAGGCTCTCGACAGGACGGGGCGCTACCAGCTGATCCTGCCGTTGCTCCAGGCGCTCACCCCGGAGACCCGGAAGGCCCGGATCGACAAGGTCCTGCACCGGCTCGCGCGCGGCGACCTGGCAGAACGAGCGGAATGAGCGTGCCGGTCCGGACGGAGGCGGTGCGGCAGGTCCCGTCGGAGCCCGCGACGGTCCGGGTGCGCTCCGCGGTGGGCACCGCCGTGGTGCTCTGGCACGGTGACCCCGAGGAGGTGGGGCGCGAGCAGCATGTCGAGTGGACCGTCGACGAGGACATCGTCTGGTCGGAGAACGCCTGGCCGGCCTCTTCTGCCGCCCCCGGGCTCCGGGAGGACGGCGACCGCATCGTCTTCCGGGGGCGGCTGAGCCTCACCGGGGACGGCATGGCACTGCTGGACGTGGGCGGCGCGCCGATCCTGTTCGAACTCGCGGTTCCACCACCGCCGGAGAGCTCCGATGCGCCCTGGGTCGAGGTCCGCGTCGCACGGGAGAACGTCGGCCTGTGGCCCTGCCGGCTCTGAGGTGAGCCGGTGCGGCGGGAGCGAAACTCGGTGTCCATGGCGGGCCCGTCGGCGTTAGCGTGCGCCACATGACTGAAACCGATCTTCCGCCGCGCCTGACCCGGCTCACTTTCCACGGTCCGCTCTCCGAGGCGCGGGCCGCGCGGATCGTCGACAGGCTCGGCCGGGCCGCCCCCGCACGGGTTGTGGACATCGGTTGTGGCTGGGGGGAGTTGATGCTCCGCGTCCTCGACGCGGTGCCGGGGGCGACCGGGATCGGAATCGATCTCAACGGTGAGGACATCGCCCGGGGACGCGCGAATGCCGAGGCCCGTGCGCTGACCGGACGCGTGGAGTTCGTCGAGGGGTCCGCCGAGGAGGCGTCGCACGGGTCCGCCGACCTCGTCCTGTGTCTCGGGGCCAGTCACGCCCTCAGCGACGCGGAACCGCCCGAGCACAGTGCGGGCGCACTGCGGGCGCTGCGCCGGATCGTCGCGCCAGGAGGGCGGGTCCTTCTCGCCGAGGGCTTCTGGCAGCGCTCCCCCACCTCCGCCGAACTGGCCGCGATGTGGCCGGACGCCCGTGCCGACGAATTCCATGATCTGGCCGGACTCGTCGACCTCGCGGTGTCCGCCGGGTTCCGGCCCGTCTGGATCGAGACGGCCGGCGACGACGAGTGGGAGGACTTCGAGTCCGGCTATCAGTCGGACGTGGAGGAGTGGCTGGCCACCCACCCGGACCACCCGCTGGCGAAGGAGACGCGCGAGCGCGTCGACCGGCACCGGGCGAGCTGGCTGAAGGGCTACCGGGGAGTGCTCGGGATGGCCTACCTCACGCTCGTTCCGGTGGGCTGAACGACTCCGGAACACCTGCCGTCCCGAGGGCGGAACGCGCTCACTCCCATTTCGCGGACTCCGGGTCGACGCCTCGCGCCCCGGCGTTCGCGAAGATCGCATCGCGCAGCCAGACGGTCAGGCCCGGCGCGAGCGCGTCGTAGTACTCGGCGTACTCGGGCTCGTCGACGTACATCCGGCCGATGCACACCTGCATCGCGTGCGTGCAGTCGAAGTACGCCGAGATCAGGGCTCGGTGACGCTCCGCGAGGGTGTTCGCCGCGTCGGAGCCCGGTACGACTCCGGCGCGCTTCGCCGTGGCGAGGTCGGCGTTCAGGGCCTCGGTCGCGGCCGCGGTCTCCTGCCAGTCCTCCGGGGTCATCCCGGCGGCCCGTTCCGCGTACTGTGCCCACTGCGCGCTGTCGCCCCAGCGGTCCTCGGCCTGCTCGACCCAGGCGGGCTGCCAGTCGGCACCGAAGATCTCGGCCTGCTCCTCCGGCGTCAGCCGCATCCCGGGTTGCGACGCCTCCATCATGCGATCGACGGCGTGCACCATCCGCTGCAGGCGGGCGATGCGGTCCACGAGCTGTGACCGCTGCCGGCGCAGGTGGTCGTGCGCGTCGACGTCCGGGTCGTCGAGGATCCGGCCGATCTCGGCGAGCGGGAACCCGAGCTCCTTGTAGACGAGGACGCGGTGGATCCGGGCGATGTCGTCGCCCGAGTACACCCGGTGTCCGGCCCAGGTGCGCCCGCTCGGGCGCGCGAGACCGATCGCGTCCCAGTGGTGCAGTGTCTTCACGCTGACCCCGACGAGCGCGGCCGCCCGGCCGACGGCGAGGCTGCCGGGACCGGGCGCTCCGGCGCCCTCCTCGGTGGTGGCCGGTTCCTGCTCGGGGGCGTCGCTGGTCATCCGTCCAGTGTCGCCCGGCTCGCCGGGGCGGGGGCTTGGGGGCCCGCTGTGCCGGGGCCCGCTGCTCCGGGAGGCGCATCAGCCGCCGCCCCGGTGGGCACGCCCGCGTTCGTGAGGATGTCGTGCGTGGGCAGCGCGGTGCTCTGGGCCGCGGTCAGGCCGGAGGCCGCCAGATGGGCGTCGACGATCCGCAGACCAGCCGCGTACCCGGCGAAGTCCGGCAGTCCGACGGGCCGGCACCCCATGCGCTGCGCGGTGGCGTCGCCGTACACGTACGCGGGCAGGTTCTGCATACCGGCCACGTCGATCCCGGCCGTGACCTTCTCGTACACGTCGTCCAGTTCCGCGCCGGACAGCGCCGTCGCCCAGGGCCCCATGGCCCGCTCACCGGCCAGTTCCCGTACGAACGCCTCGGCCAGCCCCTCGGCCACGACCTGTTCGCCGACCGTGACCGTCACGGGGTTCCAGACCACGTTGGCGTAGCGCACATTGTGGTGGAGCTCGTGCGCGGCGGCGTGGCCGATCTTCGCCAGGCTGGTCGCGGTGGGCCAGATCGTCAGCTGGATGGCCCCCGGGATTCCGCCCATGCCGAGGTAGCCGGCGTTGCGGACCGTCAGCAGGTCGTCGTCGGGGTTGCCGAGCACCAGGACGACATGCACGGTCCCGGCGTTCCTTATTCCGGGCACCGCACCGCTCAGCCGCTGCCACGCGGCGGCGAGGCTGTCCTCGATCCGGTCCCACACCTCAGCGTCCCGCAGCTGCCCCAGGGCCGTCAGGTAGCGCGGGTCCTCACGGTCGATCCTGAAACCACTGCCCATCGTGTGCATCCGGAACGTGTCGACATCGCCCACCGTGGACATCACGCTCTGCAGCGGGCCGAGCAGCTCCCGCAGGGCGTCGGGCCGTTCCGCCAACGGGCGCCGGAAGAGATCGGCCATGGCGGACGCCGTGTCATGAACAACAATCTTCATGCCATGGGAACGTAGGACCTCCTGTTACGGGAGGGGCAAGCCGTGCGGCGGCGGAACGGCCGTTTACGCGGCGAAGCCGATGTTGGTGACGTACTCGTACTGGCCCCACTGGGATCCCAGGTCGACGATGACGTCTTCCCAGGCGTCGTCCAGGGCCTGGTGGTCGCCGGATACCCAGGCCTCGACGATGCGGTCCCAGCGGCGGACGTTCATCGTGCGGTACTCCACCACCCGCTGGAGCGGACGCGGCACCTGCGACTGGTTCAGTGGATGGATCTCCACCCGCGTCCCGCCGTCGGCGTTCAGGCGTCGGAGGAGATGCCGGGCGACGTTCTGGCGGCGCACCTGGCGGTAGGCGGCGTCGATGCGCTCCAGGTTGGCCTTCGACGGCCGGCGTCGTTCGTCCAGCCACGCCTTCAGCGTGCGGTCGGTCACCGTCAGTCCGGCGTCCCTGGCCGCTCTGCGGCTGTGGCCGGTCCTGGTCAGGTAGTGCAGTCGGGCCATCAGGCCGCGTTTCACGGTCACCGGGGTGACGATGCCGTCGGCCAACTCGTCGAGTTTGCGTGCGACGGCGTCGCTGCCCTTGATGCCCCGGGCGCCGAACTTCCCGAAGTCGAGGGTCCTCTCGGGCATCTACTCCTCCTCCCCCGCCATGTCCTCGGACTCGCTGCTGCCCGCGGTGTAGGTGTCCTTCATCTTGACCTCGGTCACACCGCGGCCCTCGGCAAAGACACGGTGCCAGTCGCCGATGACATGGAGCTCGTCGGTGCCCATCGCGCGTACGACGGTGAGACCCTCGTCGTGGGCCTTGAGGGCCTTCATCCAGAGGTTGGAGAACGCCTGGCTGCGGATGATGTGCATCCAGTCCGGGCGGTAGAGCTCCCGGTTGTAGTTCGACTCCCCCATCGTGGAGACGAACTTCGAGTACATCGCCTTCACGTACTCCAGCGTCACCTCGTCGCCCTCGGCGATCGCCGTGTCCCGGGCGTCCTTGAGGGCGACGCGGAACTTCTCCAGCAGATTCTCCGTCGCACCGGACGTGTAGGACTCATGGATCTCCGGGGGTGCGCACAAGGCGTGCTTCGGGCCGGAGAGGCGCAGCAGGAGGCGCAGGGTAGGTTCGGTGACCCACAGCGGGCCGGGCTCGTCCCGGTTGCCGATCGGGTTGGGCAGCACCGCCTCGTGTTCCCACTCGGGCGGGGTGATGAGGTGGACACCGGCGCGGCGGCGGTCGTGGGCGAAGCCGGTGGTGTGTTCCAGCTGACCGAGCGGGAGGTGGGTCTTGAGGGCGGAGAGGTAGGCGCCGTTGATGTCGAGTGCGGTCACCTCGTGGCGGCCGGGCGGCAGTTCGTGGCGGGTCCACTTCGGGCGCGCCTCCCAGATCCGGTCCGCGTCCTTGGAGGTCTGCTTGCGCAGGATGTCCGGGATCCACGGGTGCGCGACGATGTCGTACCGCGCTCCCTTGCGGGTCTCGTCCAGCAGCCGCATCGCGTCCGGGATCGCCCGCTTCAGCAGCGCCGCGAGGGCCGCGTCGACGTCGCCCTGATGCTCGGCGAGCGCCGCCTGGACGGTCCGGCCGATCAGGTCCCCGGGCCCGGACTGCTCCTGGAACGCGCGCTTGGCCGGGCCCCGGGAGCGCTGGGCGGAGTGCGCGGCGGCCCGGGAGGGTGCGGCCTCGGGGGCCGGGGCCTCGGGCGCTGCGGCGGTGGGCGACGTACCGGTGGGCTGTGTGGCAGTGGGTTGTGCAGCGGGGGCGGGTCGGCACTCGGCCGGGTCCAGGTGCTGGGCGAAGCCCGCCACCCGGTGCCTGGCGGGCGATCCGCACAGTACACACGGCTCGGGGGCGCCGAGGGACTCCACCTCGTCCCCGGCCTCGCCCTCCTCGGTCACGGGTGACGGCGTCGGTGATGGCGAAGACGAAGGAGCGTCGGCCGCCGCGGGCTGTTCTTCCGTCCCGGGCGCCGCTCCCTGCACCGTACCGGCGTCGAGCTTTGCGGCCAGTCCGTCCAGCAGATACGCGTACTTGGCGCGGATCGCGTCCGCCGGGTCACGGCCGCCCTCCCACGCGCCGACCGTGCTCGGACTCACGCCGAGCGTACGGGCCACCTGGGCCTTGGAGAGCCTGGCCCGCTCCCGCAGCTCCCGCCGGACGTCCGGCGGCGGGAGTTCGGCCTGGGGACCGACGGCCGCGAGCAGCGCGTCGATCGTGTCGAAGTCACTCACCGGAGCGCTCCCTTCGCGGTGTCGCCGCGGCCCGTTCCGGGGACACGCGGGGCAGCTGGAGTGTCATGGGGGCCCGTCAGATGTAGGTGACGGGGTTGCGGGACAGATGCGGGCTCCCGGTGGGGCGGCCGACGCGGGGGTCGTCACGCAGGAGTTCGCCTTCGAGAGCGTAACGGTCACCGTGCTTGGAGATGCCGATGATCCTCGCGACCGCGAGGACCGTGCCTTCGGTGTTGATGATCTGCACCTCGTCCTGCGACAGGGCCCGGTCGGCGTTGAACTTCCAGATGCCGCGGCCGGCTTCCCACGCCTCGTCCTCGCTCATGCCCCGGCGCCAGCCGAGGGTGGTGCGCATCAGGCGGTCGTCCGGATCCGCCGCACGCTCGGCACCGATCTGGATCTGCAGCACCCGTCCACCTCCCGGAGGAACACCACCCGAGGGAACACTACCCAGAGGGGGTACTGTCCAACTTGTTGCGAAGTTACCACGTACTTAACTTCGCAACAAGTTGGACAGTATCCGGCCCACCGACGGAGGCGACCGGGGCGGGGCGGCGTCGGTGATGCCCCACCGGGAAGCCACGGGCACGCCGTCGGAGTGGGGCGCGGCGGGCGGCGGCGACCCCTTCGGCGCGTCATGAGGGAGCCGGACCACCACCCGGCGAAACTCTCGCCATGACCGACGCACCGAAAGCAGTCCTCGAAGGCGGCCCCGACGATCTCCCCGACCGGATCGTCCCCCTCACCGCACCCGGACCCGCGGCCGATATCAAGATCCCGTTCCGTGGTGGGTACGAACACTTCAGGGCCACGGCGCGCCACCAGAAAACAGCCGAGGGGAAGTTGCCCGTCTACGAATGGTGGGAGCGCACGGAAGTCCCCGGGTAGCCCCGGCCCTTCCGTCAGGCATTCCCCGTCGCATCACGGGGCAGGAGGCGCCGGCACAACTCGTCGATCAGCTCGCCCGCCGAGCCCGCGAGGACGTCGGGCACGGTGAGGTCGTCCACGATCATGCCGTGCACGGCGAGGTACAGCAGGACGACGGCGACACGGTCGCCGGGCAGCCCCGCGTCCCGGTGGAAACGGATGTTCTCCTCCAGCCCCGCGCGGTGGATCCTGTTGAGCTCGGCGCCCAGTTCGGGGCGGCGGACGCCCTCCAGGCGCAGCTCCAGCATGGCGAGGTAGCTGCTGCGGTCGGCATCCATGCGCTGGTGGACCTGGCGCAGCAGGAACGCGACCAGTTCGGGGGACGGCGGGACGGCCAGGGCCTCGGCGAGCTCGGCCGGGTCCGGCGTCAGACGCTCGCGGGTGCGCTCCATGATCTGCAGCAGCAGTTGGGCACGGTTGGAGAAGTAGTTCGAGCAGGTGCCGACGGGCACCTGCGCCTCGGCGTCGACGGCCCGCAGGGTCAGTCCGCGCGAGCCCTCGCGGGCCAGCACCTCGATGGCCGCATCGAGCAATGCGGTGCGGCGGGCCGGGTTCTGACGCATGGGAATCCTCCGAAAAGCGTTGACACCACTTCAAGTGAAGTACTACATTCAAAGCACTCCAACCGGAGGGTACATCTCAGTCACACACAGGAGTCAACTTGCGAGCTCGTACGACCGCTCGGCACGGCGCCGGCACCTTCACCGAGTTCAACCGAGGCGGCCGCGGACCCCAGCCGCTGAAGCCCCGGTCGGTCCCCCGTCCCCGACCGCTTCCCAAGCCGGGCACCCGACGGTGACCCGAGGGGACGCACAGCACAACGCAGGCTGCGGATGGCCGGTGTCGGCCGGCACGGTACGACGGCCGGACTCTCGGTCCGGATCACCGTTCCATCCGCAGCCCCTGCAATCCCCGTAATCCCCGCAGTCTCCGTAGCCCCCGCTCCTCAGGACACGGGGGTGCCGCGGCCGTGCAGTTTCAGGCAGTGCGCCAGGCAGCCCAGGGCCGCGCTGCAGAGCAGGGTGCGCATGATGTCGGTCGTTTCCCAGATCCCCTTGAACTCGTCGACGACCGACAGGTCGCGGGCCTTCGCCGGGTCACCGATCGCGGCGAGCTCGTTGTTCAGGGGGATGTCGACGGAGAACGTGACCAGCAGCGCCACCACGTGGAGCGCGGCGGCGGCACCCGCCCGCAGGGCGACCGTACGACGCCCCTTGCGGTACTCGATGACGGCAACGGCCACCGTCACGGCGAGCGCGCCGAGAAAGACGAGTACGAACAGGCCGCTGGTGTCCATCGCCTTGTTGAAGTTCTGCATGGCCTCCGCGTACAGGCGGTCGTCGGTACGGGCGAGGCCCGGCACGGCCGACACGTCGAACGCGAAGAACAGACCGGCCATCAGACCGACGCCGATGACGGACATCACCAGCAGAATTCCCGCGGCCCTGCTCGCCCCGGGCGACGACGCCCGCGGCGCGAGCGGCACTTGGAGGCCGCAAGTGCTGTGGGGACGGTGGGAATCGGCAGTCATTGGGCGTCCCCGCTGGCAACGTACGACGTACGACGGGAGCGGACCGGGCCGGGTCGTCAGCCGCCCAGCACCACCGTCCGGGACGGTGCCGCCGGGGGCAGGACGATCCGCGAGGCGCCCCTCTTCCGGTACTCCTGCGGACTGACCCCTCGCACCCGCTTGAAGGCCGAACTCAGCGCGAACGCACTGCTGTAGCCGACCTGGTGCGCCACCGCGGCCACCGTGGTACCCGGTTCGCGCAGCAGGTCGGCGGCCAGGGCGAGACGCCAGGTGGCCAGGTACGTCATCGGCGGCTCCCCCACGACCTCGGCGAAGCGGCGGGCGAGGCCCGCCCGGGAGACGCCGACCTCGCGGGCCAGCGACTCCACCGTCCACGCCCGGGCCGGATTCTCGTGCAGAAGACGCAGCGCGGGCCCCACCCTGGGGTCGGACCGGGCGCGGTACCAGGCCGGCGCACCGGCGTCCGGCTCGGCGAGCCAGCTGCGCAGCACACTGACGAAGAGCAGGTCGAGGAGGCGGTCGAGGACCAGTTCCTGTCCCGGCTCGTCGCGGCCGATCTCCTCGGCCAGCAGGGGGATGAGCGGGGTGTCGTCGAGGGCGGCGGGCCGCACCAGGAGGGTGGGCAGGGTGCCCAGCAGACGGCGGCCGATCTCGCCTGGCGCCTGATACGTACCGCTGAGCATGACGGACGAGCCCGGACCGATCGGGTCCCCCCAGGTGCGGACCCCCAGGGCCATGGTGTCGGTGACGTCCTCGCCGACGATGGTGTTGCAGCGTTGATCGGGGCCGACGGTGATCTGGACGGGGGTGTCCTGCGCGTCGGCGATCGTGTACGGATCGGGGCCGCGCAGGACAGCGATGTCGCCGGGGCCGATGAGGGCCGGTGCACCGCAATCGGGCATCACCCAGGCGTTGCCGCGGACCATCGTGGCCAGGGAGATCGGGGCACGGTCCTCGATGCGGAGCGACCAGGGCGGGTCGAAGACGGACTTGAGCAGGAAGGCGCCGCGCGCCTTGGGCCCGTCCAGGAGTCCGGTGAGCACGTCCATGTGGTGATCCCCATTCGGCTTGAGGGCGCGGTGCCGAGTCGAATCCGTATCAGACGTTCCAGATGCCGGTGGCGGCGGCATCCTTCGCGAAGGCGGAGAAGTCACGCGGCTTGCGGCCGAGGACCTTCTCCACATCGTCGACGACGGCGGCGTTGCGCCCGTCGAGGATCAGACCGAACAGGTCGGCGAACTCGACCGGCAGCCCGTTCTCCCGCAGGCCCGCCCGGTAGTCGTCGAGGGTGACCGGGGTGTACGTGATCTCCCGGCCGGTGACCTGCGACAGCTCGACGGCCACCTCGTGGAAGCTGAGCGACCGGGGCCCGGTCAGCTCGTAGGTCCTGCCGATGTGGCTGTCGTCGGTGAGGGCCGCGGTGACGACGTCGGCGATGTCGTCGGCGTCCACGAACGGCTCCACGGCGTCGCCGGTGGGCAGCGCGAGCTCACCGGCGAGGACGGGCTCCAGGAAGAAGCTCTCGTTGAAGTTCTGGTTGAACCAGCCGGCCCGTACGACGGTCCAGTCGGCGCCCGACTCCTTGAGCCTGTTCTCGCTGATGACCGCACCCTGCTCGCCGCGTCCGGCGAGCAGCACCAAGCGGCGCGCGCCCTTCTTCACGGCGAGCTCGGAGAAGGCGCCGACGGCCTCGGCGGCCCCCGGGAACCCGAGGTCGGGGTAGTAAGCGACGTAGACGGCTCCGACGCCCTCGATCGCCGCCTCCCAGGTGCTGGGGTCCTCCCACGCGAAGGGCGGTTCGCCACTGCGGGATCCCACACGTACCGGCAGCCCCTGTGCGGTGAGCCGCTCCGCCACACGGCGCCCGGTCTTTCCGGTGCCGCCGATCACCAGGGTCGTCCTCGTTCCGGTCCGCTGGATGTTCTGCCGAGTGCTCTGCCGGCTGTCCCGCTGGGTGCCCTGCTGAATGTTCTGTGCGTTCGTCATGCCGATCAGTCAACTCCGGCCCGGCGAGACGAACCATGGCCACAACGCTCAACTCCATACGCGTGCGTCTACGAAAAAGCGGAGTGCGGCCGGCAGGCGCTTTGGTTCCGACGGGACGGGGCGGGGCCGCGGCGCACCGCGAACCCCGCCCCGTCACCCGCCCGACACGAGGGTCAGGCGAGGACGGCGGCCCTCGTGAACCTCCCGCGCGCGGGTGTCGCGCAACCGTCTGCCCCTGCCGGGGCACCGGGCCCCTCCTCACCCCGCAGCAGGGCGACCAGCGTCGCCCGGGCCCGGGCGACGCGCGAGCGGACCGTGCCGACGGGACAGCCGATGGTCTCGGCCGCCTCCGCGTAGGGCAGGCCCAGGAGTTGGGTCAGGACGAAGGCGTCGCGCCGCTCGGCCGGGATCGAGGCCATCAGCTCGGCGAGGGCAACGCCGTCCTCGAAACCTGGCAGGCCCCGGGGCTGGGTGTGCTCGGCCTCCGCCTGCCAGTCGTCGCGGTCCGACAAGCGAGGGCGGGCGGCCGCGTACCGGAGGCTGTCGACCACGGTCCGGCGGGCTATCGACAGCAGCCAGGTACGGGCCGAGGAGCGCCCCTCGAACCGGGGCAGCGCGGCGAGTGCGCGGAGGAACACCTCCTGGGTGAGGTCGTCGGCCGCCTGACGGTCGGCGCTGAGGTACGCCACGTACCGCCAGACGTCGCGGTGCAGGGCGCGGACGAACAGGTCGGCCTTGACCGGGTCACCGTCCCGGGCCGCCAGCGCGAGCAGGGTCGTCGCCGCGTCGGTGTCGCCGTGGCGGGCGTGTGAGGTGCGGGCCGGTTCGGTCGGCCCCTGGTCGGGGGTGTTCTGGGCAGGAGTCATCGCCACAAGTCCTTACGAGGCAAAGGGAATCCGGCAGTGCGCGCGGGAGTGCGGCGGCGCCGGTGAGGGGCACGGCCTGCCGGGACGGCAGGGCCGAGGCCCGAGCGACGGGCATGAACGATGCGTGCCGTCGAGCTCGGGGAGCCGGCTGTCAGGAGACAGCGAGTACCTGTGGGGGACCTCGGGAGATGACGGAATGGGCGAGTACGAGCGGCCGGGGGGCGCGCTCGTCACCGGCGCGTGAGCGTCGGACACGGGGCCGTCCCGGTGCGGCGGGGACGACGGCGGCGATCAGCAGTCGCAGGGGCCGGAAGATCCCCAGGGGCAGCGCCCGCACCAGACGGAAGACGACACACTCTCCGTACGCCATCCACAATCCGCTCAGGAGAGCGGCGAGAAGGTGCGCCGACAGCATGCCGAAGGACGAGGACATGTCTGTCATGTCGTGTGCGACGGCATCGTGGACCACGGTCTCGTGCCCCATGGCGGCATGACCCATGGCAGCGTGGTCCATGGCGGCATGACCCATGGTTCCGGGCCCCGTGGGCATGTGCCCCATGGCCGCATGGCCCATCTGGAAGTGATCCACCGGCATACGAGAAGCGGTCGGGGGTCTCGCCAACCGGTGGCCCCGTGCCCTGGCTGGCGGCGTTCTCGCTCTTCCTCGGCGCCGGCATCGCCTCCGTCAACACCTACCTGGCACTGTTCGGCGCCCAGCGCCTCGGCATGGGGCCGACGGTGGCGGGCACACTCGTCGCGGTCCTCGGCGTCGCCGGGATCGCCGGCCGCGTCGGCTGGTCCCGCGCCGCCGCACCGGGCCGGGCCCGGTGGTTTCCGGGCCTGCTCGCGGGCGGCGCCGTCGGTGCGGCCCTGCTCCTCGTCGCGTCCGTCCGGGTCGAGCCATTGGCGTGGGTGGCCGCCGTGGCGGTGGGGGTGTTCGCGGTGTCCGGCAACGCGGTCTCGATGGTCCTCGTGATGCAGCGCTCGGCGCCCGGGCGGGCCGGGCAGGACTCGGCGCTGGTCGCGGCCGGATTCTTCGCCGGATTCGCCGTGGGGCCGCCGCTGTTCGGACTGCTCGCGGAGCGCGGCCGGTACGGCACGGGCTGGGGCCTGGTCGCCGTGGAGTTCGCCGTCGCGGGAGCCGTCGCCGTCGTGTGGGCGCTGCACGACCGCCGTACGGGAACGGGCAACGCGACGTGACCGCCGGCGACCGGGCCGCAGCGGCCCTTCAACTGCTCGTGGGGCGCGTCGAGAAGACCGCCGAGCTGGTCGGAACCCGCTTCCCTCTGTACGCGGACCCGACGGACGGCCACTGGACGACCACAGGGCGGGGGTCGTGGACCGGCGGCTTCTGGGCGGGGCTCCTCTGGCTGCGGGCGCGGCACACCGGCAGCGCAGCGGACCGCTCGGCGGCATCCGCCGCCACCGCCCGGCTCGCCCCCTGGATCGAGTCCGACACCGCGGCCCGCGGCCTCATCCTCTGATACGGGACGGTCCTGGCCACCCGCGACGACGCGGCCCATGCCCTGCGCGAGCGCGCGGCGAAGGCCGCCCTCGCCGCCTGGGACTCGACGACGACGGCGTGCTGCACGTCGTCGGCCGGCTCAAGGACGTCGTGATACGCGGCGGCGCCAACATCAGCCCGGCCGAGGTGGAACGCGAACTCGTCGGCCATGCGTCGGTGCGGGACATCGTCTGCGTGGGGGTCCCGGACCCGCTGATGGGTGAGCGGCTGGCGGCCTGCGTGGTGGCCAGGGCGGGTGAGCCGCCGACCCTCGACGACCTGGGCACGTATCTGACCGTCCGGGGTATGGACCGGCACAAGCACCCGGAGCATGTGCTGCTCCTGGACGAGCTGCCGCTCACCGCCGCCGGCAAACCCGACCGCGCCGCCCTCCGGCGCCGGATCGCGCAGCAGCGGGCCGTCGTACCCGCCGGGGAATGACCGAAGAGGGGGAGGGTCGCGTCGACGCGCGCCCCTCCCCCTCTCTCGTTCCGGCTCAAGCCCCGCTCATGGCCCTCTTCAGCTCGGCGGCCGCGCTGCGGTACACCGCGAGCAGGTCCAGGTCCTCACCCGGATAGTTGACGATCTTCACCTGCTTCGCGCCCGAGTCGGGCAGGACGGTGCCCGTCGACATGTGGGCGTTGTCGAGAACGAAGGCGGGCTTCTTCCCGGAGAGCGAGGCCAGTTGGGCCGGGGTGACCGGCTCGGGGCCGTACGTGCCCACCGTCGTCGCGCCCGCGAGCCGGGCCGCCCAGCCGGTGAACACCTGCGTGACGACGGCCGGGCTCCTGCCGCCCGGCCAGGCGGTCTTCAGCTCACCGTTCAGCTTGGTGACCTCGCCGTCGAGGCGCTTCTTCCACTGATCGGCGGCGGCCTTCGTGCCGAACAGCTCGCCCAGGCGGGCCACTTCGGCCCCGGCCTTCGTCGGGTCGTTGTCGAGATTCACCTCGACCAGCTTCGCCTCCGAGCCGGCCGCTTCCTTGATCTTGGCCGCGTACGGCTCGAACGGCGCGTACAGCACGAAGTCGGCCTTCGCGACGGCGGCGAGGTCGGAGGGCTTGGGGTCGTAGTCGGGTGCGTGGTGGACGGACTGCGGCACGATCACCGTGACGTCCTCTGCACCGGCGGCCTTGGCGAAGGCCCCTTCCCACGTGGTCGTCGCGACAACCACCGGCTTGTGACCGGCGGCCTTGTGGTCCTCCGAGCCTGATCCGTCCTCCGCCCCGCACCCGGCGAGGAGGGGCACCGCCGCACTCAGTGCGACGAGGGATGCGATACGGGCGGTACGGACGCGGGTGCGCGCCATGAGCTGTTTCTCCGTTCGGGAATGAGGTGCGCGGCGAGGACGACGGTCCCCGCCGTGAGGACGAGGACCGGACCGGGAGGCCAGTCCAGCCACAGGGCGAGGAGGAAGCCCGTGAGATTGACGGCGACGCCGATGCCGACCGCCCACAGGGTGATCGACCACAGCGAGCGGCCGAGGCGTCGCGCCGCGAGCGCGGGCAGCAGGGTCAGCGCGTCGACGAGCAGTGCCCCGGTCAGCTTGATCGCCCCGGCGACCGCCACCGCGACGAGCACGAGGAGCACGGTGGTGAGGAAGCGGACGGGCACGCCTGAGCACTGGGCGAGCTCGCGGTCGTGCAGGAGGAGGGCCACGTCCCGCCGCTTCCACCGGAAGAGCGACGGTACGGCCACGGCGAGCGCGCCCAGGACGACCAGGTCCGCGGTGCCGACCGAGAGGATCGACCCCCACAGCAGGGCGAATGCGCCCGACGCGTTGACGCCGGAGACTGCGAGGACGAGGAGCGCGGCGGCGATCGCCAGGCTCATCAACAGGCCCATGGCGCCGGACAGCCCGTCCGGCGTACGGGCCAGCGGGGCCACACCGGCACCCGACAGGGCGCAGGCGACCAGCGCGCACAGCATCGGATCGAGCCCGGTCAGAAGTCCGATCGCGATGCCGAGGAGCGCCACGTGCATCATCGCGAACCGCACCGGCATGATGTCGAGGCCGACGATGACGACGCCGATCACCGGCAGCCCGATGGCTGCCAGGAACAGGGCGATTCCGGCCCGCTGCACGGGCACGAGCTGGAGCATGGAGCCGAGGTCGGCGGCCGCGAGTGCGTTCACCGCACCTCCCGCAGCCGACCGGCGGCCATCTCCAGAACGCGGTCGCACCGCTCGGCGAGCGCCCGGTCATGGGTGACGACGACCAGCGTCACCGGCAGCGCGGTCAGCACGTCGGCGGCCTCCTCCTGCCCGTCGAAGTCGAGGGCGGCAGTCGGCTCGTCGGCGAGCAGCACCTGGGCGCCGGCCGCGACACAACCGATGGCCCGCGCCAGGTACATGCGCTGCAACTGCCCGCCGGACAGCGTGCCCACGGGCCGTGAGGTCAGTGGCCCGATGCCCAGCCGCTCCGCGGCCCCGGCCGCCTCGGCCGGTGCACCACTGCCGGCCAGCAACTCGTCGCCGCGCAGCGGGAACCGTCCGGCGGCCGGCTTCTGCGGAATCCAGGCACAGGAGTGGCGCCGCCACGCCCACTCGGCGGCCGAACGAGCGGACCGCCCGCCGACCTCGATCGTGCCGTCCGTCTGCCGGTGCAGCCCCAGGACAGCGCGCAGCAGCGTCGTCTTCCCGGACCCGTTCGTGCCGGTCAGAGCAACGCGTTCACCTGCGGCGATCTCCAGATCGACATCGGCGACCGCCTCGTTGCGGCCGTGCCGGCACGCGACACCGCGCAGCCGTATGTCCAGTCCGCCCATCCCATGCCCCTCACCACCGCCGTGCCCGTGCGGTGAGGGAGTCGGACGGAGCGGGCGCCGGGTTCCCGCGCGTCGGCGGGAACCCCGGGACACCGCGGCCCGACCCCCTCCACGACACCCCACCCGGAACAGGAGTCCCGCATGAACCGCAGGCAGTTACTTCGCGCCACCACCGCCCTGGGCGCCACGGGCGCGATCACGGCCACGACGACCGCCGCGCGGGCATCCGCCGACGGGCCCGGTCCGACCGGCCCGCTGCGCGTCCACGTCGTGATGTTCGACGGCGTCGAGGAACTCGACTTCGCCGCCCCGTACGAGGTCTTCTCCGCCGCGGGCTTCTTCACCCCGCGCCCGGTCGAGGTCCGTTACGTCTCGGCCACAGGTGCCCGCAGCGTCACCGGCGCGTACGGCACGGTCGTCCGCGGCATCCGCCCCTGGGCCCCCGACGAGGCCGACGTGCTCGTGGTGCCCGGCGGCGGCTACGCCCGCCGCGACAGCCCCGGCGTCCGGGCCGAGATCGACCGCGGCACCCTGCCCCGCGCGCTCGCGGCCGCCGTCCGCCCCGGGCTCACGCTCAGCGCCCTCTGCACCGGAGTCATGCTCCTCGCCGCCGCCGGCCTCACCCGCGGCCGCCCCTGCACCACTCACCACAAGGCCCGGCCTGACCTCCGGCAACAGGGCGGCCTGGTGAAGAACGCCCGCGTCGTCGACGACGGCGACCTCGTCACCGCCGGCGGCATCACCTCCGGCCTCGAACTCGCCCTCTGGCTCGTCCGCCGCGACCTGGGCCCGGACGCGGCGATCAATCTGGAGGCCATGCTGGAGTACGAGGCACGGGGCACCGTCTGGACGTCGAGCCGAACCGGCTGAGGCACGACACCGCGCCGAGCGGCACACCCGTCCGGGGCAGTACACCGATCGGCGAGTACCGGCGTTGCCCTGGAGCGAGCGGCTGCGCCGCCCCGGCGTCGGCCTGCCGGACCCAGGCCGTGAGGCTCCTGCGACTGCCCCGCAGCTCCGCCCGGCTCGCACCACCATGACCGAGCCCGCGTCACGGCTCCTGGGCTTCGTTTGCCGTTGAATCACGCACTACTGCTGCGCGAACCGCTCGAACGCTGCGTACAGCGCCGCGCTCATGGCGGCGCTGCCCTTGTGGCCCGAGTCCTCGATGACCACGAGTTCCGCACCGGGCCAGGCATGGGCAAGTTCCCAGGCCGTGTCGAGGGGTCCGCTGATATCGAGGCGGCCGTGGATCAGGACGCCGGGGATGCCTGCCAGACGTCCCGCGTCGCGGATCAGCCGGCCCTCCTCCAGCCAGGCCCCATGGGCGAAGTAGTGCGAGCAGATCCGTACCAGCCCCAGCATGGCCCGGGGCGGCCTGCTGCCGTACGGGTTGGGCGTGCCGTTCGGCTCGGCGGAGAGGACCGCGTCCTCCCAGGCGCACCAGTCGGTCGCGGCCTTGGCCCGTACGTCCGGGTCGGGGTTCTCCATGAGACGCGCGTACGCTCCGACGAGGTCGCCGTCGCGGTCAGCCTCGGGGAGACCGTCCCGGAATCGCTCCCACGCTTCCGGGAAGAACCGCCCCGCTCCCCGGTAGAGCCAGTCGATCTCGCGGCGACGGGTGCTGGTGACAGCGGCGAGGACGATCTCCGACACCCGCTCCGGGTACCGCTCGGCGTACGCGAGGCTGAGCGTGGAGCCCCAGGAGCTGCCGAACAGCAACCACTGGTCGACACCGAGGTGTTCGCGCAGCTGCTCCATGTCGGCGATCAGATGCTCGGTGGTGTTGAGCTTCATGTCGGTGGTGGGGTCGGCGGCATGGGGTGTGCTCCGGCCGCATCCGCGCTGGTCGAAGAGGATGATCCGGTAGCGCTCCGGGTCGAAGGACTTGCGCGGGCCCGTCGAGCAGCCCGAACCGGGGCCGCCGTGGACGACCAGAGCGGGCTTGCCGTCGGGGTTTCCGCAGGTCTCCCAGTAGATGAGGTTTCCGTCGCCGGTATCGAGCATGCCGTGGTCGTAGGGATCGATCGGCGGGTACGGGGCTGCCATGTCCGGTTCTCCTCCATCGAGTTCGTCTTCTCCCCCGTCGAGTTCGTCGAGTTCGTCGAGTTCGTCGAAGACACAAGCCGGACACAGTACACGCGGATCGCGCGCGTCACCGGTTTGACTGGTGACGCAAGCGGTGCGACGCTGATATCAGCCCAGCGCTACGGCGCGATCCGCGACCGATCGAGCGGAGGTTGACCGTGAACACCGTGAGCACCGTGAACACGACGAACAGCGAAAACACGACGGACAGTGCCGCAGCGGCCCGGCACGAGCGGTTCGGGAAGCTGCCCGAGCGCGTCCCCTACCAGGACATGGTCGAGGTGAAGCCCACCTCGCCGAAGGAGTCCGCGAGGGATGCGTACGACCCGGAGGGCTCGTGGATGTCTTTCTCCTGCCTCGCCGCCGACCTCGGCCTCTAGGGTTCTGGGGCCTGTTAGGCTCGCAAGAGCGTTGATCGTGTACCGAATCGTTTACTGAGGAGACCAGACATGGTGGGTGACGACGACATCTCGGGGTGAGACCCCGATCTGTCAGGCCACCGGCCGATGCCCAGGAGCATCGCCGTCGTGGCCGTTCTGTCGTCCCCTTCATCCATGTCCCGGGCAGCAGTCCGTGCCTGCCCGTATGCCATTCGAGGTCTCTCCATGTCCGACGCCTCCGTCATCTGCTCGAACCTGTCCTTCGCCTGGCCCGACGACACCCCGGTCTTCGAGGACCTGTCCTTCACCGTCGGCAGCGGCCGGACGGGCCTGGTCGCGCCCAACGGCTCCGGCAAGAGCACCCTGCTCAAGCTGATCGCCGGCGAACTGCGGCCCAACACCGGATCCGTGTCCGTGGGCGGCACGCTCGGTTATCTCCCGCAGTCCCTCCCCCTGACCGGTGATCTCACGGTGGCCGAGGTCCTGGGCATCGCCTCGGTGATCCGGGCCCTGGACGCCGTGGAGTCCGGGGACGTGAGCGAGGAACACTTCACGACCATCGGCGACGACTGGGACATCGAGGAACGCACCCGGGCCCAGCTGGACCGGCTCGGTCTCGCCGGCCTCGCCCTCGACCGGAGCCTGAACACACTCAGCGGCGGCCAGGTCGTCTCGCTCGGCCTCGCGGCCCAGTTGCTGAAGCGGCCCGACGTACTGCTGCTCGACGAGCCGACCAACAACCTCGATCTCGACGCCCGTCACAAGCTCTACGACGTGCTGGAGGACTTCAGCGGCTGCCTCCTGCTGGTCAGCCACGACCGGGCGCTGCTCGACCGCATGGAGCGCATCGCCGAACTCGAACGCGGCGAACTGCGCTTCTACGGCGGCAACTTCACCGAATACGAAGAGGCCGTGCAGGCCGAGCAGGAGGTCGCCGAGAAGAACATCCGCAACGCCGAGCAGGAGCTGAAGCGGGAGAAGCGGGAGATGCAGCAGGCCCGCGAGCGCGCCGAGCGCCGCGCGAGCAATGCCGCACGCAATCTCAAGAGCGCGGGCCTGCCACGTATCTTCGCCGGAAACATGAAGCGAGGCGCCCAGGAGTCCGCGGGCCGGTCGGGGCAGTTGCACGCATCCCGGGTCAGCGAGGCCAAGGCCCGGCTGGACGAGGCGGGGCGCACCCTGCGCGACGAGCAGCGGATCACGCTGGATCTGCCGGAAACCGATGTGCCCGCCGGACGCACACTCGTCCTCGGCGAGCAGATGCAGGTCCACCACGGCGGACGGGCCCTGTTCGCCGAATCGGGCGTCGACCTGACCGTCCGGGGCCCCGAACGCATCGCGCTGACCGGTCCCAACGGCTCCGGCAAGACCACGCTGCTGCGGCTGCTCAACGGCGAACTGGAGCTGGACAACGGGCAGATCAAGCGGGCCGACGGCCGGATCGCGTACCTCTCGCAGCGGCTGGACCTGCTGGACCTGGACCGTACCGTCGCCGAGAACTTCACCGCGTTCGCACCGCACCGGGCGGAAGCGGAGCGGATGAACCTGCTCGCCCGCTTCCTCTTCCGGGGCCCCCGGGCCCATCTCCCCGTCGGAGCGCTGTCCGGCGGCGAGCGGCTGCGCGCCACTCTGGCCTGTGTCCTGTGCGCCGAACCGGCTCCGCAGCTGCTGCTCCTGGACGAGCCGACGAACAACCTCGACCTGGTGAGCGCGGGCCAGTTGGAGAGCGCGCTGGGCTCGTACCGGGGGGCGTTCGTGGTGGTCAGCCACGACGAGCGCTTTCTCGCCCGGATCGGCGTGGAGCGGTGGCTGCGGCTGGTCGGCGGTCGGCTGACGGAGACGGGGGCGCCGGAGGTGTGAGCCGCTGATGTGCCGACCGGGCCCGCGCCCGAGGTGGGTCACCACCCGGCGGGCCGAACAACCGATCACATCAGGTGGACCACCATGTCTCGACCGGCCCTGCTCGCATCCGACGTCGTCCGCACCCTGGGGACCAGACGGGTACTCGACGGCGTCTCCCTCACCGCCTCCCCCGGCCACCGCATCGGGCTGATCGGGGAGAACGGCGTCGGCAAGTCGACGCTGCTGCGTCTGCTCGCCGGAGTGGACGAACCCGACGCCGGGAGCATCACGCGCCCGGCCGACCTGGGTTTCCTGCACCAGGAGATGCCGTTCGACGACGCGTCGACAATCGCAGACGTGCTGGACGAAGCCCTGCGCGAGGCCCGCGACGACCTGGCCGAGCTCGAACGTCTCACCGAGCGGCTCGCCCACGTACCGCAGGACTCCCCCGGGTACGCCGAGCTGCTCGACGCGTACGGCCGGCGGCTCGAACAGGCCCAGGAGCGGGAGGTCTGGGACGCGGACCGGCGTGCCGCGATCGTGCTCGACGGGCTCGGCCTCGGCGCGTTCCGGCACGACCGGCCGCTCGGCTCCCTCTCCGGCGGGCAGCGTGGTCGGCTGGCGCTGGCCGCGCTGCTGGTCCGGCGCCCTTCGGCGCTGCTGCTGGACGAGCCGACCAACCACCTCGACGACGGCGCGGCCGCCTTCCTGGAGGAGCAGGTGCGCGGCCTGCCCGGGGTCGTCGTGGTGGCCAGCCACGACCGGGCCTTCCTCGACGCCGTGTGCACGGACCTGATCGACCTCGACCCGGCCATGGACGGCCCGGTCCGCTACGGCGGCAACTACAGCGCCTACCTGGCCGAGAAGCGTGCCGAGCGGGAGCGCTGGGAACGGCGGTACGCCGAGGAACAGGAGGAGCTGGCGGCGCTGCGCCACTCGGCCGGTGTGACCGCGCACCGCCTAGCGCCCGACCGGGAGCGGCGCGACAACGAGAAGATGGGTTACGGCCACCGGGGCGGCCGGGTGCAGAGCCAGATCTCCCGGCGGGTGCGCAACGCCACCCGCAGGCTGGACGGGCTGGAGCGCAGACGGGTCGGCGAGCCGCCGCAGCCGCTGCGGTTCCACGGGACCGCACTCGCCGTCAGCGCGCCCGTTGTCACCGCGTCCGCCGAGGAGTCGGTGGACGATGCCCTCGTCTCGCTGCGCGATGTGCGGGTGCCGGGTCGGCTGGCCGTCGCGCACCTGGACGTACCGGCGACCGAACGCCTCCTCGTCACGGGAGGCAACGGAGCCGGCAAATCGACGCTGCTCTCCGTGCTCGCCGGGCGGCTCGCGGCCGAGGGCGACGTACGGCGGCGGCAGGGGCTGACGGTGGGTCTGCTGGCCCAGGACACCGTGTTCGCCCGGCCCGACCGGACCGGGCGTGAGACCTACGAGCGCTCGCTCGGCGCCGAGCGGGCGGAGACGGTCCCGCTGCACTCGCTGGGGCTGCTGCACGAGGCGGATCTGGACAAGCCGGTCGGTCAGCTGTCGGTCGGTCAGCGCCGCCGGCTCGCGCTGGCGCTCCTGGTGGCGCGTCCGCCGGAGCTGCTGCTGCTCGACGAGCCCACGAACCACTTGTCCCCGCGGCTGTGCGACGAGCTGGAGGCCGCCCTGGGCACCGGGCCCGGCGCGATCGTCCTGGCCAGCCACGACCGCTGGCTGCGCAGACGCTGGCAGGGCCGCGAAATCCGGCTGCACTCCGGCCGGGAGCACACGGACGAACCTTGCCGACACAATAGTCACCTGCCAGAATGGTGACGTGAATCTGGATCACGTCTTCGTATGCGGAAATCCGGCACTCGACTTCGCCGCGACGCTCCGGGCACGGCGTTCGGTGCGGTTCGAGATGTTCGTGACGCCGGAGCGGCTGCGGGCGTGGTACCTGGAATCCGGCCTCGTCGACGCGGTCTCCCCCGGCGACCGGGCCGACGTCGATCGCGCGACGGCCGTACGGGAGGCCGTCTACGAACTGGTCACGGCCCGTCGCCTCGGTGAGGACTACGCCGACGAGGCACTGGAAGTGCTGAACGGTGCGGCCCGCAAGCCGCCCGCGACACCGCAGCTCACCGCCTCGGGGCGCTGGACGGAAGCGACGCCGGACGAGGCCCTGTCCACCGTGGCGCGCCATGCGGTCGAGCTCCTGAGCGGGCCGGACGTACCCCTGCTCAAGGAGTGCGGCAATCCCGAGTGCACCCGTATCTACATCGACCGCTCCCGGGGCATGCGGCGGCAGTGGTGCGGCATGGAGTCCTGCGGGAACAAGATCAAGGCAGCCGCCTACCGCGCACGCAAGAAGAGCGCACACACCGCGGCCGCGCGGTAGGGGCGGCCGGAGCGGGCCGCGAGCGCCACGCTGATCGAGCACCAGGCGGCGATTCCGCTCGCGAACGCGTGGGGCGGCGGGCTGGTCGCCTCGGTCGACGGGATGCAGTTCGTCGTCCCCGTGCCCGGCGTGTACGCACGGCCGAACCCCAAGTTCTTCGGGGGCCGGGGCGGGCGGCGCCACCTGGCTCAACATGATCAATGAGCAGGATCAGCAGCAGGGTGCCCAGCGGTGTCCGGATCACCCTCAGCTGTCATCTGGTCGTCGTTGATGCCGTTGACGCGGCCGGCGCCCACGCCTTACCGGTCCCTGCTCGTGGACACCGAAGGCTGGTTCTGGATCAGGACCATTGGCGCGCCGCGGTACGGCGACCCTCGTGATGGCGAACTGCACCAGCCGACTCGCGAAGGTGCAGCGTTCGCGGCCACTCAGTCGAGACAGAACTCGTTGCCCTCGATGTCCTGCATCTGGAGGCACGACTCGTTGTCGTCACCGGCAAGCAGCAGTCGCCCGCGTACCGCGCCGAGCGCGACCAGTCGTGCGCATTCGGCCTCAAGTACGGCGAGGCGCTCTTCACTCACGAGCCCGGTGCCGACCCGCACGTCAAGACGGAGCCGATTCTTGACGACCTTGCCCTCGGGAACGCGCTGGAAGTACATGCGCGGGCCCACACCTGAGGGATCCATGCAGACAAACGCTGAACCCTGACGCTCAAGCGGCAGCGAGCGATTGAAATCGCCCAAGTAGCAATCCCTTCCGGCGGCGGTACGACGTACCCCGACACCTCGCACCAGATACGAGCGACGCGCTCAGGTTCCGCGCAGTCGAAGGTGATTTGGATCTGCTTGATCGACGTCATCGTTCCATCGATGAGGCAAGGTCCTTCGTCGTCTCCAGGGGCCCGCCCCTGGCCAGGGCTGTGGCGCATGCGGCCAACTCTAGGCGATGAGTGGGACCTTGAGCCGTGGGATGAGAAGCATCCGGGCCTGCCCGTAGGAGAGGCGGGCGAGCCCGGTGTCCGGGCAGATGTCGCGCGGGCTGACGACCCTGCCGGGACCCGGCTTGCGGTGGGTGACGAACACCGGGCCGCGAGTACGGCCCTTGAGAAGGCGGGGCAGCAGCCGGGCGGTACCCGCGTCCCAGTAGACCGTCTCCAGGACGAAGTCCTCGCAGACGGCACCGCGGCGACGCCTACGAGACCGGCGCACGCCGGCGTTCCAGGTGTTCACCGCGGAGCTGCCCCACAGCAGTTCCAGGGCCTCGCCGATCTCGTCGTCCGCGACGGACCGCGGCGAGCGCAGTTCGTACCCCCTGCCGTAAAACAAATGGCTGTGGGCGGCACGTGGTTCGGGTGCCAGCCATTTGTTCTACGGCTGCCGGGTTCCCCCGCCCTCGATCACGGCGAGACGCGCCGCGGGCACGAGCGTCGGCAGCAGCAGCCGCCAGAACTGCGTCACCGTCGACGCCGAGAGCCACGTCGAGTCCCGGACCCCGAGCACCTCGAATCCCACGGTCGCGGCCACCACGGCGGTCGCCGCGTCCTGCACCGCCGTCCCCCGGTGCAGTTCGCCTTCGGCCTCGGCCTGTTTCAGGGTCTCCTCGACCCAGCACCGCCAGCGCTGCCGCAGGTCCATCCGGAGCGGGCGGGACGTCTCGCCGCTGAGCGCGAAGCCGACCCGCAGCACCACGTCGGCGCGCAGCGCGTCGGCGAGCGCGTGGGTGACGTCGACGAGGAGTTGCACCCGGCTCGCCCTGAGCGGCAGGGCGCCGTTCGTCACGGCCAGCAGCCTGGTCAGCGCCGCCTCCTCGACGGCGTCCACCAGGATGGCCTTGCTGGCGAAGTGAAAATGCAGCGCCCCGTTGCTCACCCCCGCCTGCGAGCTGATCGCGGTGAGTGACGCCGTCGAGAAGCCGTCCCGGTCGAAGACCTCGGACGCGGACCGGATCAGGGTTTCACGCGTGCGCGCCGCGCGTTCCTGTTTGACCATCAACTGCTCCGTCACTGCCGGGGGTTGCCGTGCTTGCCGAAGGGCAGGCGACGACTCTAACAAACCGTGCGTGCGGTTTGTGAAACTCCCGGCTCCCCCATCAAACAAGCACCGGGTTTCGGCCCACCCATCAGAACGCCGTGAGAGCACCCCTTGAGTCATCCCACTCAAAGGCAACTTGTGTCACGCTCGAACCATGTCGGACCCGAAATGGACGCCGACTCGGCACCGGAACGCGTCGGCCCTGCCTCATCTCCAGGAACAGGCAGACCGGAATAAATGCCTCCGCTGTTTTCGGGAGACAGCGAGCCAAAGACACTAGAAATTAAACCGGTTGGTATGTATTTTCAGGCCAAAGAACAGCCCAACCCTGAACACACCTCTCGCACCAGCACAGGGGGAGCAATGCCTGCGAGCACATTTCAGGTCGACCCAACAGCGTTCGACAGAGACATGACAGGAGGCACCAAGGCTTCCACAATCAAGCCCGGCGGCTTCTACCCCACCACTCTGACCACTACCGTCCCCAAGGAACTCGTACACCGGTCCGCTGTCGCGGAGGTCTTGCTCACCGACTGGGAGCGGGTGGACGACACCCATTTCGTCATATCCGCCCAGTGGCCGCGCGGCCACAGCTTCTTCACCCCGGTCGCGGACGGCTACCACGATCCGCTCATAGGCTGCGAGACGGTCCGCCAGATCGGCATCCTGCTGGGGCACGCGGAGTTCGGTGTGCCCTTCGGCCACCAGTTCCTCGTCTGGGACCTCGACATCGCCGTACGTCCGGAGCATCTGCGGATGGGGTACGAGCCCGCTGCGCTCAGCATCGACGTCGACTGCACGGAGATCAACCGGCGTGGCAAAAACCTGTCGGGGCTGCGCTTCGAGGCTGTCTTCCACCGCGACGGGAACGTCGTCGCGACCGGGGGCGGCTCCTACTCCTGCATGGCCCCTGCGGTCTACCGCAGGGTGCGCGGCGAGCACATGCCCGACGGCCACCCGTACCAGCTGCCGCTGATCAGCCCGGCGGCCCCGCAGAGCGTCGGACGCATGTCGCCCATGGATGTCGTGCTCTCCCCCACGAGCCAACGGAACCACTGGCAGCTGCGGGTGGACACGCGGCACCCCGTGCTCTTCGAGCACGCGGTCGACCATGTGCCGGGCATGGTGCTGATCGAGGCCGCCCGCCAGGCCACGGCAGCAGCCCTCGGCCGGTCCTCCTATCTCCCGCTCGGCATCGCCAATGAGTTCAAGCGGTACGTCGAGCTGGACTCCCCGTGCGTGATCGAGGCGTCCCTGCTGCCCGGCACCGCCCCAGGAGGCGAACAGAGCGTCCTGGTGACCGCCCATCAGGACGGTGCGCTCGTCTTCACCTCCACAGTGACGGCCGGGCCGCGCGGAACCCGGCCGCTGAAGAACGGCAACTGACCGGTGCCGAACAGCGGTTCACCCATGCCGGACAGCAGCCGCCCCCCACCGGGCAGTTGCCGTCCCCCACCTGACAGCAGCCGCCCCCCACCGGGCAGTTGCCGTCCCTACGCCCTCACCAAAGCCCGAAGGCACTCACCCGAAGGCGCCCAGGTGATCGCTCGCCCATTCACGGAAGTCTCCGGCAGGCCGGCCGAGCAGAGCGGCGACCGTGCCGTCCACCTCCGCCTTCGAGCCCTCACGGCCGCGCTCCGCGCTCTCCAGCAGTGCCTCGACGATGTCCGCCGGATAGCGTGCGCCCAGCGCTGCACGGGCCTGCTCCGGCCCCAGCTCCTCGAAGCGGAGCGAACGGCGCAGCAGTTCGGCGAGCCGGGCCGTCTGCTCGACCGCGCTGATCGCCTCCGGCCCGGTCAGCGTGTGGATCCTGCCCGCATGGCCGTCCTCGGTGAGGGCGCGTACCGCCACCTCCGCCACGTCACGCGGATCGACGCAGGCGTTGGGCGACGCCCCGTACAGGGCCCGTACCACGTCGTCCGAGCGGATGGAGGCCGCCCAGGAAAGCGTGTTGGACATGAACGCGCGCGGACGCAGCAGAGTCCACTCCATACCGGATCCGCGCAGCAGTTCTTCGTTGCGACGCTGCCACCGGGTGATCAGGTCCTCGGCCCGGCTGTCCGCGACCGCGGCGGCGGACAGCTTCACCACATGTCGCACCCCCGCCGACCGGGCGGTCCGGATGAAGCACTCGTCGTCGTCCCCGCCGGGGTTGGTCACCAGGAAAACGGTACGAACCCCACGCAGAACGCCCACCAGCGAAGCCGGATCCGAAAAATCCCCGGTAACGATCTCGGCCGCCGCACCCGCACCCGTGACCCGCCCCGGATTCCTGGCCATGATACGAACTGCCAGGTCAGCCGGGATCCTACGGACCACTTCCCGCCCGATGGTCCCCGTGGCACCGGTGACAAGAATCATGAATTTCCCTCTCTTGCCTGACATTTCCCCGGCCGGAACAGGCGAGGAAGCGGCCTGTAAGATACGAACTGGACGGTTTCTTTACCGGTCTCCCGACGTTCGACCACCCCGAGGAGGGAGGAGGCAGAGTGGCTGAGCAGCTACGAGCCATCCGTACCCGTCAGACGATTCTTTCGGCGGCGGCCAAGATCTTCGAGGAGCACGGGTACCAAGCGGCCACCATCTCCCAGATCCTCTCCGAGGCGGGAGTCACCAAGGGCGCTCTGTACTTCCACTTCCATTCGAAGGAAGACCTGGCTCAGGGCGTCCTTGCGGAGCAGGACCAGCGGATCATCGTTCCTCACCGCGCTTCCAAGGTGCAGGAGATCGTGGACGTCGTGATGCTGCAGGCCCACCAGTTGCAGACCGACCCGATGGTCCGCGCCGGCGTGCGGCTGACAATGGACCAGCTGGCGCATAGCCTCGATCGCAGCGGCCCATTCCTGCGCTGGGGCGAGGTCGGCCACGAACTGCTCCAACAGGCAGAGGCCCAGGGAGAGTTGCTGCCCCATATCTCGCCGATCGAGACGGCCGATGTCATCGTGGGGTCCTTCGCCGGCATCCAGTCCATGTCGCAGGCCGTCTGCGAGTACCGCGACCTTGTGGGACGGGTCTCCGCCCTGATGCGTCATGTGCTGCCCAGTGCGGTGGTGCCCTCCGTCCTCGCCTCGCTCGACCTCTCCGGGAGCCGCGGAGCCACGGTCTACGCCGAGGCTGTGAAGGCGGCCGAGATGCGGGACCTCATCGAGGCTGCCGGCTGAGCAGTGGATGTTTCTGTGGAGCACCGTCAAGGGTGCCCCACAGAAACGGCGTCCTCAGGCACAGCAGGCTCAGGAACCACACCCTTGACGAAGTGCGCCGATAGCGCCTCCGTCAGTTCACGGCCGTCCCCCGGTGCCCAGGCGATGTAGCCGTCTGGCCGCACCAGCAGCGCGTCGTACGGCACTTCGGCAGTGGGCCGGGCGCGGACCACATTCAGGATCCCCTCCCATTCCCGTGCCGTCTCCCGGTGGCCGCTGCCTTCCTCGCCCAGAAGCAGTAGTAGTGGCCTGCCGTCGCGCAGCAGCCCGATCACATCGGTCTCGCCGGTTGCCGTGTTGAGCACCGCGTTACGGAGAAACGTTCCCGTTGCCCCGCCGGACCCCCCGGTCCGATCAGGAAGCACCGTGTCCTGTGCGCTGATCAGACCGCCGAGGTACCCGTGCTCACGGTCCGCCGACAGAACTCCGGTGAACACCCTGCGCAGTGCGTCGAGTTCGGGCCCGGGACGCATCAGGGCGAGCTGGGCCTGTGTCTGATCGATGACCCGCCGGGCGACCGGGCGGCGCTCCAGGTCGTAGGTGTCGAGCAGATCCGCGTCCGCCAATCCGTGCACCGCCAGCGCCAGCTTCCAGCCCAGGTTCAGTGCGTCGAGCACCCCGGTACTGAGGCCCTGCCCACCGATCGGGAAGTGCACATGCGCCGCGTCTCCCACCAGGAAGATCCGCCCCGCACGGTAGGTCCGGGCCAGCCGCGCGAAGTCGCTGAACCTGCTGAGCCAGCACGGCTCGTCCATCGCGATGTCCCGGCCGGCGATCCAGGACACTTCCCGGCGCAACTCCTCCAAGGTGGGCGGCAGTTGCCGGTCCGGGTGGGCACCGTCGCAGTTCAGCGTCCGGATGTGCGTCCGGCCCTCCGCATCGAGCTTGGCCACGATCCAGCCGCGCTCGGTGCGGTGCCAGCCCTTGGGAAGCTCGTCAGGCTGCGCGAGCGTGACGGCCCCCATGAGCGCGGACACCGTCGCCGGATGGATATCGGAGGCGATGCCCGCCAGATCTCGGACCGTGCTGCGGGAGCCGTCCGCCCCCACCACGTACTCGGCGAAGCAGACCGTGGTCCCCTGCGGCGAATCGGCCGTGACCCGTACCCCGCCGTCCTCCTGGACGGCCCCGGTCACCCGGTGCTCGCGCAGGATCCGTGCCCCGGTCGCCCGCGCCCGCCCCTCGAAGTGCCGCTCCAGCTCCGCCTGGGGGCACTTGAGGATCGGCTCGGGTTCACGTGCCGGAGCCGTGATGACCAGTCCGGGCAGGCCCGCGAAGTGGAACGGGCTCTCCGCCGCGCCTTCGGTGTACGGGTACCCCTGCCCCGGCAAGTGGCCGCGACGGGCCAGGGTCTGCACCGCCCGGGCGTGCAGCGTGGTCGCCTTGGGCTGCTCGGACACATCGGCCCGGGATTCCAGGAGCACGGTGTCGACTCCGTACCCGGCCAGTTCGGCGGCGATGAGCATGCCGACGGGGCCCCCACCGACCACCACGACCTGTGCCCGCACCGGGCTCTCCCCCTGCACAGCAACGCCCCCTGGCTGCAGTCCATCCGCTGAAGGAAATATACCGGACGGCCTGTTTCCAACCCGTCCAAGGCTGAGGCCAACCCTGAAGCTGAGGCTGAGACTACGGGACAGCCCTTAGGGCCGAAGCTCCCGCGTCGCGGACGACATCGGTCCGCCCTCCGAGCGCTCGGTCTTGTGCCCCTTGCTGCCCGGCGCCAGCGTCCGCACATCCACGGCTTCCGCCGGCGCTCCCCTCGCGTACAGCCCCTCGGGCTCGGTGTCCCGGTCGTGCGGAAGCAGCCAGAACACCCGTCGCCTGAACGTGCCGGAGGAACGGGACGGCTTGGCCTTCGGCCCCAGCAGGGCGTACCCGACCATCCGGCCGTCGCGGTGGTACGCGGGTCTGCCGCGCCGGGTCGGCAACCGGTCCAGGCTCTGGCGGACATAGTCGAGCCGACTGATGTCCTCAAGCCAGACCAGGTCCATTTCGTCGACGATCTCGTCCTCTGCGATGAGGGCACTCATACTGTCTCCTCGTCCGCGAGCAGGCCGATGCCCGGGTAGTACTTGCGCTGGTTGGAAAGGATCATTTCCTTCGGTGACGCCAGTCCCACCACCTCGCGGACACGTGCCGCGAAAGCCCGGGATGAGATCGCCGGTGCACCCTCATTCTGGCACCAGCTCCTGTAAGCCGCGTAGAGCTGCGCCTGCTCCACACGCAGATCGGCCTCAAGCCGACAGGTCTCGTGTACGAAGCGCCCGGTGTGGTCCTCGGTCTCCGCGTACGCCGTGGTCGCGATGCGGACCCGCTCGGGGCCTGAGAGGTCCTTGTCGCCCCCGAGGTAGCGACGGGCACCTTCGATGAGCCAGTTGAGGATGCCCGGACCCTCCTGGGTCACGAGGATGTCCGCCAGGTTGTCGATCTTGCGGTCGTCGGAAACGACCCGCTCGAACGGAATCAGCCGCATCCGCCGCCAGAACGCGAAGCCGCCCGTGCCCACCTCGGGCCGGTGGTTGCCGAGCAGCCACATCTTGTGCGTCGGCTCGAAGCTGAAGAAGTCCTGCCGCATCCGGCGCGCCTTGATCCGGTCACCACCCGTCAGCAGCTTCACGCGGGCCTCGTCGAAACGGTCCCCCGGCTTGACCTCGCTGCACACGATCACGCGCCGGCCGTGCAGTTCGGCCAGATCGGTGGGATGGCCCTCGTACGGACGCGACATCAGGAAGCCGGGAGGCGCCGCGTCCGCGTAGTCCCCGAGAAGCTTCATCAGGACGTCCAGCAGTACGGACTTGCCGTTCTTCCCGGAGCCGAACAGGAACGGCATCACCTGGGCGCCGACATCCCCGGTGACGGAGTAGCCGAGCAGCAACTGGAGAAAGTCGATCATCTCCGCACCGTCCGGTCCCTCGCCGAAGGTGTCGGTCAGGAAGCGGTTCCAGCGCGGCGTCGGCATCGGCTCCGGCGCGGCCGAGGTGGACCGGGAATGGAAGTCCTTAGTGGGCTCGGCGGGGCGGATGTACCCGGTACGCAGGTCGACGACCCCTGCAGGCGTGCACAGCGCGTACGGATCCGCGTCCAGCCGCGCCGCGTTGAGCACCATTCCCGGAGCGGACTTCGCCTGCGACAGCATCGCGTTCATCCCGCTGGTGCTCAGCGTGCGGCGGCGGTGCTGCTGTAACGCAGCCGGGGTGTAGACGCCTCGCGGATCGGTGGCGGCGATCGACTCCGCCAGATCGCCCGCCGACCACACCACGGTGTCGTCCTCGTCGATCTGCCACCGGGTGCCGTCCCACCGGAACCAGCCGATCCCGGGAACGTGCCGGTAGTCGTTGCAGTAGAGCTTGACGAACAACTTGGCGTTGCCGCGGTCGGTCAGCGTGTCGGGCAGCAGCCCGTCCGCCGTCGCCTCGCCATCCCCCTTCGGAGCGGCAGCGGCCGTGTACCGCGCGGACTCGTCGCTCTGCCGGGGCGCCGGGACGGGCTGCGCAAGGATCTGCGCGGCCACGGCCTGGACGTTGAAGGCGGACAGCGCTCTTTCCTCGTCCACACTCACGCACGCCCCCCGAGGGACAGCGGGCGTGCCAGACCTGCGCTCAGCCCGCCCCGGATGATGGCCAGGCAACGTCGTTGCTGTCCCGGACGGGCCTGCTCGGCCGCATCCTGTAACGCCCGCGTAGCCTCGGCCTCCGTGAAGTGCCCTGCTGCGACCAGACCGCCGACGGTGTACGCGGCCCGGTTCAGCTTCTCGGAGAACGCGGCGCCCTCGGGCACAGCCGCGCACGCGGCGACCTCGGCGAGAACTCCGGTCAGTACCCGGTCCCCCGCGCCGCGGCCGCCACCGGCCGCGAGAACGGCCTGCCGGGCACGGGGCGGCACGGGCCGGGTCCCCGGCACGGAAGCGGACGGCAGATGCCCGGTGCGCTCCAGTTCCCTGGCGAGCCATGCGGGCAGCGGCGCGGGCACCCGCACGGTTCCCACGGGCCGGTAGACCCCCGCAGGGGTCACGGTCCCGGGCGCCACGATGTACCCGCCGTGCGCCCGGACGTCGACCTGCCAGGCGAGGGCGCGACTGCCACCCGACCCGGAGGAGCACTGCCACCGGTGCCCGGCGTCGTTGCGGTACCAGACGTGGAGCCCCCCGGACGGGGTGCGGACACGCAAGGTCGACTCGTCGTCCGCGGGGCTGACCGCGCCGCGCAGGGCGGCCAGCACGCCCAGGGTGTGGAAGCCATTGGCCAGCCCGGTCAGGTCGATCCCGGCGGAGATCCCGACACCCGGCAACAGCCGGTCACGGTCAGGGAGTTCACAGGCATGCGCATCGATATCGATGACAACGAGGCCGGCCGGACCGGTGGCGACGCCCACCCCGAGATCCGGGCGGGACCCCCACCACTGCTGGATCCGGTCGAAATCCAGCGTGGCCGCATGGAACCCGTGACACCAGCGGCCCGCACGAATACAGTCGCACCCCCCTCGGGCATGACCCTGGACCCGGCACATCTCGCAGTTACCCACAGGCGTTTTACGTCCTGGAGCAAGAGGATGAACCGGCCACCCCTGGCGCGCACACCACGAGGCAGTTGTCAGAGGCTGCGAAGCGACCGATGCAGATCTCACGAACTGCCGTGGGTCGCTGCGCGAATCCTGCAGCTCAGCTGCCATTCACTTCCCCCATCAGCGACTGAAGCGACTCAAATCCCAAAATCAGATTAGCGAAATCTGAGAGAGAGCAGAGGCACATGGGGCAGAACAGATGTACGCATCTGCAAGAGGCCCCAGCGACCGGGCGACTGATCCCTCAGAGACTGACAATCGCTCAGTCGCTCGCCGACAGGCACACAGAACCCCAGGTCACAGGCGTACGCAACACAGAACAGCGACTGAAGCGACTCAAGCCCGCTATATATGACGCACACGCGCTCACACGCACACGTACGAATGTCTCCATATACCTGGAACTTGAGTCGCTTCAGTCGCTGTTCTCCTTGGCAGGCCCACTGACCTGCAGTTTTACGCCTCCGACCGAAACGGCTCAACACTCATTCAGTCGCTGACGTTCAGTCGCTGAGCCCGCTCCCCCACCGCCCGAACCGCTCAAGTCCGTTTGGATCCAGACTCAAGGGGCTTTCCCCTCACGACCGCCCCACCGCCGCATACCAGCCAGTCGCACAGACGAAGGACACACGAACATGCGGCCCGACCACCGGAGTTCCGGCGCACAGGCAGCCAACACACTAGCCACGCCGAGCAGTTCCTCGCCTCGACAGGACAACCGGGCCGGGGCGGGCCGGGAACCGTCACCAGCACCCCGGCCCGCCCTCACCAGGCCGATCATCGACCTGAGTTGGAGCCCTCGGCGAGGATCCTGTCGACAAGGATCTTTCGCTGCGCTTCGTCCATCTTCCTCAGTACGAGGTCGGCAACCTGATGGCCGTCATGCCAGGGCATCTTCGTGACTTTGCCGAGAGCGACGATGCCCGACTCCCCCGGGGCAAGCTGCGCCGGTGCGACCTGGCGCTCGGCGTGCTCCGACCGCTGGCCGGGCACTTCATCGTGCGTCGGCGATTCCGGTTCCCGAGCCCCGGAACTATCACGCCGTGATAGCTCGGCCTGCCCCTCCCCCGGGCTATCACGGCGTGATAGCCCGGTCTGTCCTTCCCCGGAACTATCACGCCGTGATAGTTCGGCCTCCCGCTCCCCTGGACTATCACGCCGTGATAGTTCACGCGCTGCCGAACGCTTCTGATCGCCTGCGGCGGCCCGCGCGTCCGCCTGCTGGCGCTGCTCGTCGGGCGGCAGCTTGGAGAGATTCCGTACGTGCTCGATCTTGCGGCGCCCCTCCACCAGGTCCGCTTGGAGTTGAGGATCGAGGTCGAGAACGGAGAGCTTCGACGAGATGGTCGACTGGGCGATGCCGAGCCTCTTGGCGGCCTTGGTTTGAGAACCGTAGAAGTCGACGAGCGTACGAAGGGCCTGAGCCTGCTCCAGGGGGTTCATATCGTCACGGTGGACGTTGGCCACGAAGGCTGCTTCGAGCAGCGCCTCATCAGTGGAGACAAGGGCGTTGTCGACGCTGACGCGAATCGTCGCAGCCCCAGCGAGACGTGCTGCGGCGAGTCGGCGGTGGCCATCGACAACGATGTACCGGGCACCCTCGTCGAGGTCGGCCGCACGGTGCGGCCGCTCTGCCAGATAGGCCTCGATGGACGCCACCGTGACAGCATTGACGAGCCCGATCTCCGCAATGCTCTCCGCCAGCCCCTCCAGATCGCGGAGCTCCTCGCGAGGGTTGTCGGGGTTCTGGCTGATGAGGCTCAGAGAGAGCTCGGTCGGTTCGGGTACGCCCGCCGTCGGTACGCCCGTAGCAGCGCGGATCGCGGCCCGACGGGCGCTGATGGGGCGGGCCTGGGCGAAGGAGGCGCCGGCTCCGAGGTTCTTGGCCTTGCTCACTTGCTGATCTCCCGGGCGAGGGCGCGGAGGGCGACGGACTGTTCGCAGCGGGGTGCGTAGGCAAGCAGCGGTCGCTTGGCGCGGACGGCTTCCTTCTGTTCCTTGAGGTCACCGATGACGCCTACGACACGCGGATCCTTTATGGCCATCCAGGACTGGAGCGAGGAGGTGGCGATGTAGCCGCGGCGGGCGTCGTAGTGGTTGACGACCAGGCCGAGGTAGTCGACATCGAGAGCGAGGTCATTGCGCATGTCCTCGATCTGGGACGTGAGCAGTTCGTAGGCATCGGCGCTGCTGTCCTCGGCTTGGACAACGATGAGGACGCCGGAGTTGCCCGGTACTTCCTGCGGGCGGCGGCGCCCATAGTAGGTGGCGGCGTCCATGCTGAGCCCGAGGCTGGGCGGGCAGTCGATCAGGATGACGTCGTAGTCGGGCTCGACTGCGGCAAGGGCTCGCTCAAGGGCGGCTTCGCGTGCACGGACGGATGCGAGACGTACGTCGAGGAGGAAGGCATCGGTGCAGGCAGGCAGCAGGTGCAGACGCCCACCGAACCGGTCCTCGTCGATCGTCACGATGAGGTCGCTCAGCGAACCCTTGCCATCACCGGCCATGTGATTGGTGAGGGAGTCCCCTTCCATGGCGAGTGGGGCATGGCCGAGCTGCTTGGTGAGGTGTCCCTGAGGGTCGAAGTCGACGAGCAGGACGCGCTGTCCGATCCCGGGCAGATCCTCCAGAGCGAGCGGATCATTGGCAGCCTCTTCGTCCTCTTCGAGGAGTGCGGCAAAGTGCTTGGAGACCCGAACCGGCACCAGGGCGGTGGAGTCCTCCGCGAGAGCTTCGCCGGTCCCGGCGGTAACGGCGGTCTTCCCGACGCCGCCCTTCTGATTGCAGATGACGACGCGTCGGACGATGTCCGGGCGCTTCACCGCGGGCGCGGGATGGCTGTCCAGCCAGACTCGTACGGACTGGGCCAGGCCCTGGATGAGAGAAACCCCGCGGCGCTTGCAGTCCGAGCGGAAGCCGGTCCAGAGCTGGGAAGGCAGGAACGTCGCGAAGGACTCCGCCCCAGAAGTGTCGATGGGGGAGAGGTTGGATCCGAGACCGCGCCATGCCGTGATGCCGGCTTCGACGGCGTCCTGCATGTCGATGCCGTGCTGAACGGCACGGACCTTGAGTTCCTGGCGGAGCCAGGAGGGCAGCTTCGAGACGACCTTCTCTCGGTCGCCCCTGGTGTTGGGTGTCGTCATAGCTTGTCACTCTACTAACGCCGAAGATCAATTGAGCGAACGAAACGTTAGCTGTGTCGTCTATTTTCGGTGTGGGGAGCTATCACGCCGTGATAGCTCCCCACACCGACAGACGAAGCCCCCACCTATCACGCCGTGATACCGATCTGCCGGGATACGGCGGCTGATCGCCCGGACGATGGATGCGTACGACGTACCGGAAGCCGTAGTGGTGAGTGGTGGGCCACCCCCTCGGCGAACTGATCGCGATCGAGTACGCGCGGGCCTATCCGGACCGAACTCGTGCAGCCATGAACCTGGACGGCTTCTGGTGGGGGAGACCTGGCGAGTACCCAGACGTTGAACTGTTGGGGGAGTTGCTGCACTCATCGGCTGACGCCCTTGCCCCGCCCGGGTACATCGAGGAGCAGGTCGCCGAGTGGGCTTTCTACAGGGATGAAAAAAGCAGCGCCCGCTGCTGCTGGTGCAAGCCGGCAAGCCCCATCCGCTCCCGTCGAAGGAGTGGTTCGACGAACTCCTCGCCGGATTCGCACGCGTTCTGTCCGCCGAACTGACCGAACTCGCCCACACCCGGCCGACGGTCACCTTTACCCGGATCAACGCCACCCACGCCAGGGTCCAGGAAGCTCCGGAACCGGTCTCCGAGTTCGTCCGCGCGCTGCCCAGTTGACCCGTCCCTCACAGGCGGCCCAACGAACAAGTCGCTCAGCATTCATTGGAACAGCGAGGCCAAACAGAAAACCGATGCATTGGATTGGCCGGGGGAGTGGCTCAGTTCATACTGCATCAGCTATAATGCGCGCCCTTTTGCTCCGCAACGCCACCCAACTCTCCCGGATGCGGCAAGAGCCGTAACTGGAAGCTCTACAGGGCATCTTGTCCATCGCGGGTGCCGAGCCGGCCAGGATTCAGACGATGAGCCGTTGCGGTCAGCCGGGTATATGGAGCCGCGGGTGGCAAACACGATGGAGTGGCTGATCACAGCGGGTGGCTCGGGTAGGCACTCCCGCCGCAGAGTCCATGAACCTATCGTCGGGGCGCGCTTTCGTCGGCTGAGGTTCAGTACGGCGAGTAGATGGTCCAGCCGGTGACATCAGCTCAGGAACAGGGCCTGACGCCCCAACTGACGCTCAGCCGACACAGCCACACATCCCAGCTTTGAGCAGGGGCGGCAAGTCGACTGCGGGTCTTCTTTTATAAGAGGCGCCGACCCTCCAAACAGCTCTGACCTGCACATATTCGAAGTTGATCATGCTCTGGCCGACACATTTGGTAGGTCGAAATGTTAACCTGGCCAGCACATTTGGCCCTAAAAGTAAGGCTCAGGCTAACTTTTGAGGACGGCCATGCGCGCAGGAAAAACCGCAGGTCAGGGGCGAGTGGAAGCCGGGCGGACCTGCCGGTCGGTGGCGTCGATTCGATCAAAATGTGTCACATGTTGACACTAAAAGTTAGGCTCAGGCTAACTTTCACTGCTTGCGGGCGCTAGAACTTCGGCTGAGCCTAACTTTCCAGACGGGCCTGACGTTCCTTGCAACTCGGAGCGTGTCGAGCCGTCAAAAGTAAGGCTGAGCCTAACTTTTGGGATAGCCTCGGACCGCCTGAGCAACAAGGAGGGTCCAGTGACATCTGAAACGCCGTCGCGCCAGCCGCGTCGGCCCCGAGCGGTGCCTTCTCCCGGGTCCTCGCCGGAGAGCAACACCGTGTACGACGACATCCTGAACCTGCTGGGTGAGCAACTCGGCGCGACCGCCCAGGAGGCAACACCCACAAGGGCAGGGAAGCGCAAGCTCAAGGGCGTCACCTTCGAGTACGAGAACGACCCGCGATCCGTCCACAGCTTTGCCGGAGGCGCCGGCTACAGCCTCGCCAGCAACTGGTTCACACAGTTGCTGCCCCAGCTCTTCATCGCCAACGGCATCACGAAGAGCCAGCTGTGCGTGTTCCTGTACGTAGCGGGCGGGCAGAGGCCCGGCACCGGGATCGCGGAGTACACCCAGCAGGAGATCACCGACGGCCTGAACGGACTCGCGGCCAAGAAGCCCGGCGCAAAGATGATCACCAGGCCCACCGTCAACCGCGCCGTCCGAACCCTCTGCGAGTACAAGTGGCTTGAACCGGCAGGAAACGGGCGGATTCGTCTCAACGTCACGCTCTGGTTCCAGGGCAACAGTGCCGACCAGCACGAGGTGCTCGCCCAGATCGCCGCAGACCACGAGGACGATCCCACCGCGTTTCCGCACAGGATTGGTCCGGAGATCGTCCACCACCAGGAAGCGCTGGACCTTAACCTGGATGGCGAAGTGCCCGAGCCTGTCAGAAGGAAGCGCACAGGGTGATGCCCGCTACCACGACAAGCCGATTCGATACGGAGGAAGGCACCGATGGCCGTTGCAGTCATGTCGCCGCTCGTCGCTGAGCGCATCTGGGCCCTGCCCATCGGAGCTGCCCCGGTGAAGTTCCTTCAGTACCTGATCTTCCGGAGCGAGAACGGAGGCGCACTGCCGAGCCAGCGCGAGATGGCGGTGGAGTACAAGGTGAAGCCGCCCACCGTCAGCGCACTGATGGAGCCGCTGTTCGAGCTGAACCTCGTGCTGCGTTCCCGCGCCGAAGGCCGCGGGGGCAACCGCTATCGACTCCACCCACTTGCCGCCAAGTACGAGAGCGTGACGGAGATGGAAGCCGCCTTCGCGTGCGCCCTCGAAGAGATGAAGAGCGGCAAGCTGCCGACCATCCAACTACCGGAATACCGAGCGGCACCGCCGGCCGAGGGCCGCCCCGACCTCCGTATCGCCTGACCAGACAAAACAGAGGCCCCGCCATCCACGATGGCGGGGCCTCTGTGCCTGAACAACAAGTTGTGGGCCTCACTATACCGGTACGCGCGACGGTCGGCGAGGTGCCGCCGTCGACAGCCCACCGCCCCCGCCCGCACTGGTCCAACCGGCCTCCGACAGCGAGCTCGGAACGCCTTGTTACGTTCCCACCATGTGCCCATGGGGGCGCAGTCATACGGGACCGAAACAGTGACGCGCATGAACACGAGCATGCGCGTGACCCCGAACACGAGACGGCGGATTGTCTCCGTACTCCTGGCCCTGTCCGCCTCTGCCACTGCCCTGGGCGTCCCAGGTGCGGCGTTCGCCCAGGAGCCGGCCACCGCCTCTGTCCCACCGATCCGTTGGGGCACCTGCCCCAAGGCCGAGCCGCCCTACCCCGACCCCAGCCCGAAGGCGCAGTGCGCGACGGTCAAGGTGCCGCTGGACTGGTCGAAGCCGAAGGGCCCGAAGACCGCCGTCTTCGTCGCCCGATACCGGGCCACCGACCCCGCGCGGCGGATCGGCGTTCTGATGTCGAACCCGGGAGGCCCCGGGGTGGCCGGGGCCGACGACGCGCTGTACGCGGACGACCCCATCGGGGGCTACTCCCCGGCCATGCTCCAGCGCTTCGACATGATCGGCTTCGACCCGCGCGGCATCGGCCGCAGTCAGAGCGCCGACTGCGACGAGACGATCACCGACTCGATCCCGGCCCGTCCCCACAACGCAACCGAGTTCGAGCGGCTGCGCACCCTGAACGGCCGACTGGCGGACAGCTGCCTGAAACAGACGGGCCCGCTCGCGGCCCATATGGACGGCGAGAGCGTGGCCCGCGACATGGACGCGATCCGCGCCGCCATCGGCGAACGCGAGATCAGCTTTCTCGGCCACTCCTACGGCACATTCATCGGCGAACGTTACGCACGGCTGTTCCCGGGCAACCTCCGCGCGCTGGCCCTCGACAGCGCGATGGACCCCGACCGGCCGAACGCCGAGCGCTACCTCACCGACGGTAGCATCACCATCGACAACACCCTGAAGCGGCTTGCGGCCTGGTGCGAGAAGGACACGGCCTGCGCACTCAAGGGCAGAGACCTGACAGCCGTCACCGACACGCTGTTCGCCCGCGCCGACGCGGGCACACTGCGCGAACCCGGCCCGCACGGACCGACGCGGACCAAGATCGACGCCGACGAACTGTCCGACTTCCTCACCTTCGCCCTCGGCAAATGGAACCCGGCGGAGGCGGCACAGCAGCTGGCCGCCCTGCACACGGGAAAGGGCGAGGTCCGCTGGTTCTCCAGCGGCACCGACCCCGCCTCGCAGCTCGTGCTGTGCCGGGACTACGACTTCCGGATCCGTGACTACGCCCAGTACCGGGCCATCCGCAAGAGGGTCGCGAAGGCCGCCCCCCACGTCCGCTACAACGCCCAGGCCCTCAACACCGTCCTCGGCTGCCAGGGCTGGACCATGCCACCCAAGCCCCGCCCCGCCCGGGCGAAGGGCGACCTCCCACCCGTCCTCGTAGCCAATGCCACCCATGATCTGGCGACTCCACTGCCGGGCGCGCAGCGCATGGCGCGCTCCTTCCCGCAGGCATCCCTGTTCACGATGGATGTCGTGGGTCACTGGCTCTACCGCAGGGGTGGGACGGAGTCTGCAATGCGAGTGATCGACACCTACCTCACCGCCCCGAAGGGCTGACCGGGACCTCCGGAGGAGGGGCCGGCGGCTCCAGGAGCCCGGCCAGGTGCGCGTGGAGGACGCTGTGTGCCTCCTGCGGGAGGAGGTGGCCGGTGCGGCAACACCGCTGAACCGCGCCCATCGACACCTGCGCGCGGGCCGCGACATCGCGAAAGGGCACGCCCTTCAGCCCGCGTTCGTCGGCGAGGTGGCACACGGCCTCGGCGATGAGGCGGCGTCGGCTCACGTGATCCACCTGCCTGGGCATGCCCAGGCACCTCCTTGTTCACAGCGCTCTGCTGTGCAGTGCACGCATCTGTACGTGGATGAGGAGGGAAGAGCCATGCAGGACGCTCTGTGGAAGATGTCGGCCACCACACAGGTGGAGGCCGTTCGCAGCACAGAAGTCTCCGCTGTCCAACTGGTCGACAGTCACCTGGATCGCATCGCCGAGGCCAATTCCCAGGTGAACGCGGTCACGCAGCTCCTGGCGGAGCGCGCACATGAGGCCGCGGCACAACTGGAACCATCCCCATCGGACACAACAACATCCTCACCCTGATCCTGGCGGGGCTGCACACGCGCAGCGAGCTGTTCGGCGACACGGTCGGCCCGTGGGACAGCAGCCGGACCCCGGGCGGCACCAGTGGGGGAGGCACCGTGGCCGTCGCCACAGGCATGGCGGCACTCGGGCTCGGCACCGACTCCGGCGGGTCGGTGCGCATCCCGGCCCAGTTCTGCGGTGTGCCGGGCTGAAGCCGTCCACGGGCCGATTCCCCGCCGACCACCGCATCCTCGGCCCGGACGACCCAGGCCCGGCATTCCAGATCCTGGTCACCGATGGTCTGCTGGCCCGGACCGTGGGCGATCTTCGGCTTGCCTACGAGGTGCTGGCCGGGACCGAACAGCGAGACCTGTGCCTGGGCGCGGCCCAGGCGATCGCGGACCGACTCGGAGTCGTCACGCCGGTCGACCCGCGGAGGTCAGGCCGGGCGGGGCCGGGGCACCCCTGTTCCGGCGCCTGGCCGTCCGGTCGGTCCCGTTGAGTCCCTGGTTCTTGAGTCCCTCGTTCGGTCCCTCGACAAAAGCGCAGCTCAGAGGCACCTGCTCTGCCTGAACAGGGGACTCAAGGGACTGAAGGGACTGAAAATCCCTGTTCCAGTCATTACGCGTGTGCGTGCATGCGGACACGCGAGTACAAGGCCTTTATCCCTGAGCAGCTCATAACTGAGAATTTCAGTCCCTTCAGTCCCTCGGTCAAGCCTTAAAAGTCCTGTGACCTGCGCTTTTCCATGAGGGACTGAACAGGGACCAAATGCGTCCCAGTCCTTCAGTCCCTCCCCGCCTCCGTCAGGACCGACACGCCCGGCCGACCGACCCGATCAGCTGCTTGTCCAAGGAGAGGACCCCTCAACTCCCCAGGCAACGAAGGGACTGAAGGGACTGAAGGGACCCAAACCGGGGAACGGCCGCCCCCTCGTCCGGACCGCTGATGTAGGCTCTGGCCTCATTGGAAAACTCAGTCCCTTCGGTCCCTTTCCGGGTGCTAGCAGCGCTGTGACCTGGTCTTTTACCGCAGGGACTGGCAGGGACTGAACAGGCTATTAGCCCCTCGGCAAGGACGATCAGCGTGCCGCGTCAAAGTGAGACCAGCGTTCCCCGCTCCACGGGAACCGCCAGTCCCTACGACGTTGCCCGCTGGTGCGCCGGAAACGGCTGGCCAGTGCACCCGCTGGCCCCGGGCCGCAAGACCCCGGCCGCCAACTGCCCGACATGCCGCGTCGAGCCCCACAGCCCTCAGGACTGCCCCTGCCATCCCGCAGGCAGGTGGTGCCACGGCTTCCACGCAGCGACCACGAACCCCGCGCTCCTGGACGCCTGGTGGGGCAAGCACCCCACGCTCGGAGTCGGAGTCTCCTGCGGTCCGGCAGGCCTCGTCGTCCTCGACATCGATGCTCACAGCGCCGAAGTCCCCGACCGGAACCGGCTCCTGCCCGGCATCCCGATCCACGAGAGCGTCAACCTGACAGGCCTCGCCTCCGGGTTCGACACCCTCGCCCTGCTGGCCGCCCTCCGTGGCCGACGCAGCCCCGCAGACGACGACTCCACCCTGCGCGTACGAACTCCATCGGGCGGACTGCACGTCTGGTACCGGACACCCCCTGAAGGTCCGCGCTACCGCTCCTCGGTGGGCTCAAGCCCGAAGACCGCCCTCGCCTGGCAAGTCGATGTCCGGTCCACCGGCGGCTACATCGTGACCCCAGCCACCCCCACTTCCGCCGGCATGTACAGCCCGGTCGGCGCAGCCCGGCTCCCCGCCATCCTGCCCGACTGGCTAGCCGCCGAACTCCAGCGCACAGGCCACCCGGTCGATCACCGCCCCGCCCAGGTCACGCCCCCCCGCCCCGGCTCCCCGCGCCCAGCCCGTCAGCGCGCCCACCGGCTCCTGGAACCACTCCTCGACCAGGTGAAGGACTGCGCCGCCGCCCCTGAAGGCACTGCCTTCACCGAGAAACTCAACCGAGCCGCCTACACCGCCGGCGGCCTGATCGCCTCCGGCCACCTCACCGACAGCCAAGCACGCGACCTGCTCACCGCGGCCGCCGACGCTGCTCGGCCGCATCGCAGCCGCCACAGCCATAGCGTCATCACCTCTGCCCTGTCCGCCGGCGCAAGTCGGCCGCTCCATTTCAAAGGACGCCCATGAGCAGCGCCGACAGCCCGCGCTTCGACGCCACTGCCGCAGCGCAGCAGATGCTCGATCTCGAAGTCCAGGCGGAGCAGCCCAGCCTGCCTGCCCAACAGAGAGCCGCCACTGCGGCCGTCCACGAGCCACCAACACAGTCGGGCCGGCTCCCTGGGCTGCTCACCGACCGCGGCAACGCCAAGCTGTTCGCGGTGATGTTCGGCGACCAGTTCCGCCACGTCGAAGGCCTCGGCTGGTACCACTGGGACCAGTACCGCTGGAAGCGCACCGGAGGCGAAAAGGCCGCGGTCTGGGCGGCGGGCGATCTGGCCGAGCAGATGCCCGCCACCGACCCGACCGGCCAGTTCACCGACCGCGAACTCGCCTCCCACCGCCGACGCTCCATGTCGACCCCGGGCATCAAGGCCATGCTCACCCAGGCCAAAGCCTCACCGGCACTCGCTCTGGACCCCGACGTCCTGGACGGCGACCCCTACGCCCTGTGCACCCCGGCCGGCGTCGTCGACCTCCATACCGGCCACCTCCACAAGCCCGACCCCGAAGCCGACATGCACTCCCGGGCCACCAGCGTCGCCCCCGAGACGATGCCCACCCCCCGCTGGCACCGCTTCCTCCACGACACCTTCGGCAACGACGCCAAGGGCGAGGAGACCATCCACTTCCTCCACCTGCTTCTCGGCTACTCCGTCACCGGCGACGTCGGCGCCCAGGTACTGCCCTTCCTCTACGGCACCGGCGCCAACGGCAAGTCCGTGCTGCTCGACGTCATGACCCAGATCCTCGGCGACTACGCCCAGGCCGCCCCGCCCGGCTTCCTCATGGAGAAAGGCAAGTTCTCCGAGCACTCCACCGAGCTCACCGAACTCCACGGCCGTCGCATCGTCGTCTGCTCCGAACTGAAACCCAACGACAAGTTCGACGAATCCCGGGTCAAGCTCCTGACCGGCGGCGACCGCATCATGGCCCGACGTATGCGCCAGGACTTCTTCAGCTTCAACCCCACCCACAAACTCTGGCTGCTCGGCAACCACCGCCCCGAAGTCGGCACCGGCGGCCACGCCTTCTGGCGCCGGATCCGCCTGATCCCCTTCGAGCGCGTCGTCCCCGCCGCTCGCAAGATCGACAACCTGGCCAAGGAACTCGTCCAGAGCGAAGGCCCCGGCATTCTCCAGTGGCTCATCGAAGGCGCCCAGCTCTACCTCGACACCCGCGACCCTCTCACCGGGCCCGCAACGGTCCGCATCGCCACCGAGGCCTACGCCACCACCGAAGACCACATCGGCCGCTTCCTCACCGAGTGCTGCACCACCGAAAACGGCGACCTCCGCGTCGAGCAAGGCTTGCTGTACGCCACCTACAGCAGCTGGTGCAGCGCCGGTGAAGGCATCCGCCCCGCCACCGCCCGCGCCTTCGCCACCCGCGTACGTCAGGAACTCTCCCTCGCCTCACCCGCCGACATGATGAAGTCGAGCGGCAAGAAGTACTACCCCGGCCTCGGACTTCTCACCGACGATGAACCCCAGGCCGGCCATGCCTGACCAGAGCGCCCGACACACACCCGCCAACCCGGCCTACCATGAGCACGGTGCCCCCACCAGGGCCGTCGACAACGAAAAGGGGCTGCAGCCATGAGCTCGCTGCTGAACGAGAGCGACCTCCGCCACGAGAGCACCGTGGTGTGGCTGGAGAACCTCGACAACCTCGACTACGTACGCCAGGCGCTCGACAAGACCGCCCGCCGCCGCGGCAAGCCCCGCTACGAACGCGACGGACGCATGGTCGGCTACACCGAGCTCGACGCCCACGCCGAAGCCGACCCCGACAGCGGCCTCCAGCTCCGACGTGTCTTCTTTCTCCTCCCGCACGACCGCGATGCCAACCCCGACGGCCCCTACCACGAAGGCGCCCCGGGCGAAGCCGTGGATCCCCGCACCATCGCGCCCAAGCGCGTGGGCGACAAAACCCCCCGCTCCCAACGCGGCCCCGCCGCATCAATAGCAGCCCCCACCACCTGACCCTCGGCGAGACCGAGCGCGTTCCGTGGGCCAGGGGAGGAGACCGTGCCGCCGGAGGTTTCGGGTGGGCCCGTGGTGGAGGCAACGGCTCTGATCTCACGCTCAAGGAGCTGACCGGCCAGGCTCACACCGCCAACTACCGTGTCTACGGGCCCGAAGATCTGGATACGGGGCTTGCTCACCCAGTTCCACCTCAGCCTGGAGCGCGTCCTGGGCCCTCGCCTGGTGCCGCATCAGACGCCTCACGGTCCCAAGCCGTCAAGTGGGCGGCCGCAGTGCCTGTGTAGCTTTGCTGACTGTTCGATTAGCAGCGCAAGGGG
>NZ_JBEXPH010000021.1:0-73698 GCF_040611955.1 Streptomyces sp. NPDC006510
CTTCACCGAGGTCTCGGGCGGCGACCCCGGCTACGACGAGACGGCGAAGATGCTCGCCCAGTCCGCGCTCTGCCTCGCCCTGGACGAGCTCCCGCCGACATCGGGGCAGGTCACCACGGCCGCCGCGATGGGTGACGCGCTGCTGGAGCGGCTGCGCTCGGCCGGTCTGCGGTTCCGGGTCGCGTCGGCCCGCTGAGCAAGGGGCAGGCGACATGCCGGTGTCCGGCCGCCCCGACTGGGGTGACCGGACATCTGTTCCGCTTGCGCGGACCGGGCTGCGCGGGACCGGCCGCGGCTCCCGCTGCCGCCTTCAGGAACCGCTCGGCCGCGGAGCCCCTTCCTTCGTCATCGCCCGGAGTTCCGCCCTGCTGCCGCGGAAGACATTGAGGTCGGCCGGGCCGTCGATTCCCGGGCTGGCTCCCGTCGTCGTGTACTGCCAGAAGGTCCAGGACCGCCCGGCGCCGGGCACCTGATGGGGTTCGTTCGCATGGCTGCCGTACCGGGCGAGCCACAGCGGATACCCGGCGAACACCCCGCCCTTGCCGGCCATGCACTCCTTCACGAAGGACGCCCGGGTGTAGACGATGGGAGTGACGTCGAAGGCCTTCTTCACATCGCTGAGGAAGACCCGGAGCTGCTGGTCGCGCAGCGCCTTCGGGCAGACTTCCCTGCCACCGCCCGCGGGCAGCTTCTCGACGTCGAGCACCGGCGGCAGTTCGCCCGCCCGGTTCCCCCGGTAGCCGGCCGCCCGGGCGGTCGCGACGAAGTGCCGGGCCTGGGCGGCACCGTCGGCCGTGGTCCGTGGGTGGAAGAAGTGGTACGGGGCGCGGAGCAGCGAGGTCCTGGAGACGGCGGCGTAGTCCCGGGCGAACCATCCGTCCTTGTTGAAGTCGCCCTCGGTGGCCTTGAGGAAGGCGAAGCTGTTCGAAGCGGCCACCCGGTTCCAGTCGATCGCAGTATCCGCCCTCCCCTTCACCTCGTGGTTGTGGTGACTGGTGTCCACACCGCCGACCCCGTACGACGAGGGCGGCGCGGCCTCGACGGTCGGAGCGATCACGCCCAGCGCGACCAGGGCCGCTCCCACGACCGTGCCGGTCAGGGCGACGCGCACTCGTACGGGTGATGTCCGATGCATGCTCAGATCTCCTTGTTCCTCGGGCGGGAGGGCGGTGACCACCCCGTCCGCCGCGAATGCGCAGGCAGGAGCACCCCTGCTAAGGGGTGGGAACGGAGTGGGTCCGCGGGGCCGACGGGCCGGCCGCTCCTCAACTGTGCGGCACGGAACGGGGCTTTCACTACGATCTGCGTCCCGCAGGTCGATGCGCCTAGGCACGCTCCCGATGCACGGCGTTGACCTGCGGCTATGCACACAGAGAGTCGGGGAAGAACGATGACGGACAACACTGTGGCGGGCCGTGACGAGCAACCTGGGCGAGCGCTCGCCGAGTTGCTGAGGAACTGGTGGGAGTCGTCGGCGCGCGACGGCCGCGAGAAACCCACTCAGCAGTCCCTCGCCAAGCGGCTGGGGGTCGACCAGACGACCTTGTCGCGCTATCTGAATCCCGCCCACGCCTCCAACGCTCCGCGCAGGATCGTCGAGCAGCTGCACTCGGCGCTGCGGGCTCCGGCCGACGACCTGGTCCGGGCATGCGCCCTGGCGGACGCAGCGGCCGGGACGGCCCCGGCCCGCAAGCGCCCGGCGGCCACGACGGCGCCCGGCCGGACGCCGGTGGAGGACGGCACCGGCACGCCCGTGTCGGCCGGGCCGGCCGACGAGCGCAAGGCGGCTCGTTGGCAAGACCGCTCCCCCGTCGCGTTCCCGGCCCTGGCCATCGCGTCGCTCCTCCTGCTCGTGCTCGGCAGCTTCGTGTGGTGGCTGGTGCCGACCGCGGAACAGAGCGATGCCAAGGCCACGGCGAACGTGTCGGACCGGCCGTCCGAAGGCACGGACTGGCCACTGGCCCGCAAGGGCAACGTGCTCTGGAAGGCGCGTACGGTGCAGCTGCTGTTGCGGGCGAACGGCTTCGACGTGAAGGTCGACGCCGACTACGGTCCGGCCACGGCAAAGGCCGTGAAGGAGTTCCAGGCCGCACATGGCCTGACCCCGGACGGCAAGGTCGGGAAGGACACCTGGCCGTTGCTGATCACCACGGTCGACTCCCGCACGACGAAGCCCGACGCCATCACGGCGGTGCAGTACCTGCTGCACCACGCCGGGGTGCCGACCGACAGCACCGGTACGTACACCCTCGCGACCATGCGGTCACTGAAGGAGTTCCAGGAGTCCCGGAATCTGCCCGCAACGGGCATCGGGGACGAGGGCACCTGGCGCGCACTGCTCAACGCCCAGGGGCCGGACCAGCACAAGTAGCCGGGGCGGGGCGGGCGGGCGCTGCGGGCTCAGAGTGCCCAGGACACCAGCGTGCAGATCATCGAGACGGCCCAGACCGCTCCCGCGACCATCCCGAGTGTCATCCCTATCGCGACCCGGCGCTGAGCGAGATAGACGGTGCCGGGTCGCGTGGACGTTCGATGTTCGTTCATGCGTACAAGCTTGCCGGTCATGATCGGCAAACGGAATCCGTACGCATACTCAGGCGGTCGCCTCCCGCAGGGCCTGCCGGCAGAGCGAGTCGGCCCTGCGGGTGGTCTCCGGCTGACGGAAGTCACGGGCCAGCAGCAAGGTGTGGGCGCAGGCGTTGTCCAGACCGGTCCGGTGCCCGACGGATACGAAGACGGGTTTGACGCCGTCCTGGGTGCGCAGCGCCCGGCCCACTTCCTCCTCGCCGTCGAGCAGCGGCGACCAGTCGCCACGGCGGGGGCCCGGCTGCTCGTACGAGAAGGTGAACGGGTTCTTGGCGACGCCGATCACCGGGAGACCGGTGAGCACCCCGAGGTGGCTGGCGAGTCCGAAGCGGCGCGGGTGCGCCAGGCCGTATCCGTCGCAGATCACGAGCCCGGGGTCGACCGGCAGGGATTCGAGTGCGGCCAGCACGGTCGGGATCTCCCGGAAGGCGAGGAGGCCCGGGATGTACGGGAAGGTGACCCGGCCGACGGCGGTGGTCTCGGCGACCACGTCGAGCGTCGCCGCGTCGAGGACGACCGCTGCCGCGACGACGACATCGCGCTCGTCGTCGTAGGCGACGTCGACCCCCGTGACCCGGCCGGTTCCGGGCGGCGGGCCGGGTTCGTCGAGCACCACACGGGCGCGCAGGGCGTCCTGGAGGGCTCGGGCTTCGGCCTCGTCGGCGGGCATCGGAAGGTTTGTCATGGTGCCGCCGAGTCTAAAGGCAGCCCACAGGACGGGTCCGGAGTCGGCCGGGCCCGTCCCGTAGCCTGGCGATCATGTTTGTACTCGAACTGACCTACACCGCCCCTGTCGAGCGCGTCGACGCGCTGCTCCAGGACCATGTCGCCTGGCTGGACACGTATTACGCGGCGGGGGTGTTCATCGCGTCGGGCCGCAAGAACCCCCGCGACGGCGGGGTGATCCTGGCCGTCGGCGACGACCGTGCGCGGATCGAGAAGATCGTTTCGGAGGACCCGTTCACGGCACAGGGCGTGTGCGCGTACCGCATCACCGAGTTCATCGCGACGAAGACCTCGGACGAACTGGCTCCGTATCGCCGGCAGTTGCCCGGATAGCCGGTACCCGGCACACGGGATCCGGCCGGGCCCGGGTTGCCTGAACCGGCCGAAGAAGCCCTGCCCTTGGGGACCGTGCCTCCGTGAGCTGGGCCCAAGACGACTGACGGTGCGGCGAGACGGGTCAGCGACGACCGGTTCGAGCTAACCCGGGCGGCCCGCGCGCGCCGCTCGTCCCTTCTCGCCCGCGGCCCAGCAGCCGCCGTCCGGCGTGCAGTCGACGGTGTCGTACGACCCGGTGTCGACCGTGCGCCAGGTGCGGCCGCCGTCCGTCGTGAGGTCGGTGCCGGTCGGACCGACCGCCAGCGCGCCGGACCTGCTGTGCGGCAGCCAGGCGACACCCGAGCGGTAGGCGGTCGGCGGGGTGGCGGCCTGCCGCCAGCTGCGGCCGCCGTCACCCGTCACGGCTGCGGCATCCGGCGACGGCTCTCCGGCCCGGTAGTCGCCGCCGACCGCGATGCCGTGGTGGCGGTCGCGAAAGGCCAGGCCGAAGACGCCGCGGGCCGGGTCGCCGGCCGGGATCGTCGATCCGGTCGCGGTCCAGGTCAGCCCGCGGTCGGCGGAGTGCAGCACCCGTGCGGTGGCGGCGCCGCCGGTCGCGAGCCAGACGTCCCGGGGGCCCGAGGAGACCAGGCACTGCCCGCTGGCGGCGAATCCCGCCTCGCCGGTCTGCGCCTGCGGCATGCCCTCGGTGGGCAGCACCCGCCAGCTCCGGCCGCCGTCGGCGGTGGACAGGATGCGGTACTTCCCGTCCACGGGATCGCTCATCGCCAGTCCGTGCCGGCTGTCGAAGAAGGTGAGGCAGTCGTAGAAGGCGCGCGCGTCGGTGTTGCGGAAGGACTCCGTCCAGGTCGCTCCCCCGTCGTCCGTGCGGAACACCCGGGAGGCCTCCCCCTCCCCGATGGCCAGTGCCACCGCGCGCCGGGCGTCGAATGCCTCGATGTCGCGGAACTCCAGCGCCTCCTGGGCCGCACCGGGTGGTGACACATCGCGCCAGTGCCGGCCGCCGTCGGAGGTGCGCAGCACCGTGCCCTTGGAGCCCGCGACCCAGGCGGTGCTGCGGCTGACGGCGGCGAGACCGCGGAAGCGGGCGTCGGTTCCGGTGTCGGTGAGCGTCCAGGCCGGTCGTTCGCCCGGCCGGTGTTGTCCCCACGGTGTTGCCGCGGCTGCCGGTGTGGCCAGTGTTGCGGTCAGTGCCGCCACACAGAGCCCCCATGACATCAGTCGTCTCGTCTTCCCCTTGACCCTCATGGCGCTGGAAGCTAGCCCACGAGTTGTGCCCAGTCCAGGGCGCGCCGCCGGGAAGTGGGCACGCGAGGGGTGCGGAGGCGTGCGGTGATACAGCTCACGCAGCCTTCCGGTGCACGGATGCGGGACTTCCGTCGTCTGTATCAGTGCCGGGAACCGTTCATCTGGCCGAGAAAGGGAGCAGGTCTTGTCCACCGTTATCGAGCAGTCCGTGCAGGCCCGCATGGTCGCATCCGCACCGCGGATGGAGACCCTTCCCGCCACCCTGCAGTACGACCAGAAGGATCCGTTCGCCGTACGCATGGCGTTTCCCGCCCCGGCGACCCTGGAAGGCACCGAGGTCGCCTGGGAGTTCTCCCGCGAACTGCTGGCGGCGGGGATGGACGGGGCGGCCGGTGTCGGGGACGTACGCGTCAGGCCGTTCGGCTACGACCGCACGGTCCTGGAATTCCATGCCGTCGAGGGAATCGCGATGGTGCACGTCCGCACGGCGGAGTTGCGCCGTTTCCTGGCGCGGGCGCAGGAGATGGTGCCGGTCGGCGACGAACACCGGTTCCTGGATCTGGACCGCAGTCTGACCGATCTGCTCGGCGGTCCCTGCTGACCTCGCGTCCGACGGGCCGGCGCCGCCGGAGGACGGCCCAGCGCACCGGGCGGCCGGACGGCGTGGGTTCAGCGGTGGAGTAAGGCCCAGGCCTTGCAGCCGCCTGACGCGGTCAGCGCGGGCGCCAGCCCCCAGTCCCCGCCGTGCGCGTCGACCGCGGCGGCCAGCAGCCACATGCTGCCGCTGCGGCGTTCGCGGCATTGCTCGGACATCACGGCCGAGCCGTGGCAGGGGTGCTGGTCATAGAGGGTGATGCGGAGTGCGTCGAACTGCCAGTGCACGCGCAGCAGCATCTCCCGGTCCGGGGTGAACCGGTAGGCGCTCGCGACGAGTTCCGAGGCGGCGAGTACCGCCGTCTCCCGGAGCTCCGCGAGGCCGTGCCGGGTGAGGAGGTCACTCACGGCACCGCGTGCGAGGCCGGCGCAGAAGGCGCCGCCGGGCAGTGCGAAGGAATAGCTCAGGTTGTCAGCCACCGGTGGGTGGGGTCCGGCAGGTGCGACGGCCGGGAGACAACGCAGTGCGCCTTTCATCAAGATGCTCACATTTCGGTAATTATGGTGACGATCACACACATAGGCACGGTCGCCCCGTGTGAGACTTGCGCTACCGACCGTAGCGCACCGTGGAGCACAGTGCTACTACTTGTGCGGTTCCGGTCATTTCACCCCTCCCCGGAAGGAACCACGCCTTGCCGCCCAGAAGCACCCCGACCGCCCGGCAGCAGCGGCTCGGCCACGAACTGCGCAAATTGCGCGAGCAGTCGGGCATGCCGGTCCAGCAGGCCGCCGCGCTGCTCGGCGTCGACCGCACCCGCATCCCGAACATCGAATCGGGGCGATTCGGCATCAGCGCCGAGCGGGTCCGCACCCTCGCCTTCAACTACGGCTGCCCGGACACCGGGCTGGTCGACCTGCTCGCCGAGATGGCCCAGGAACGCGCCGGGGGCTGGTGGGAGGAGCATCGCGGACTGCTCCTGCCGGGGTTGCTCGACATCGCCGAACTCGAGTACCACGCGATGGAGTTGACAACATCCACCACCACGCACATCCCCGGCCTGCTACAGACCGAGGAGCATGCGCGGGCGGTCTTCGACACGGCCGATCCACAACTGCCCGGACCCGATCTGATGGCCCGGCTGTCGCTCCGGCTGCGCCGCCAGGAGGTGCTGGACCGGGACCGTCCGCCGATGTACGAGGCGGTGATCCACGAGGCGGCGCTGCGCATGCAGTTCGGTGGCCCGAACGTGGCGAGGGCCCAACTGGACCGCATCCTCGGGCAGTCCGAGCGGGACCGGATCACGGTCCGGGTGATTCCGTTCGCGGCCGGCGGTTTCCCGGGCGCCGGACAGTCGTTCACCTATGCGGGCGCCGCGGTGCCGCAGCTCGACACCGTACAGCTCGATTCCTCGCATGGTTCGATGCTGCTGGACTCCGACATGCAACTACGCCGGTATCGCGGCCTGTTGGAGCGTCTGCGCACGCTCGCACTGCCCGTCGAGGAATCGCGCGACTTCATCCGATCCATAACTCAGGACCTCCGAGGAGAGCGACCATGACCGATATCTGCTGGGACGAGGCCTTCTGCAGCGAGGGCGCCAACTGTTTCCGCTTCGGAGTCGACGACCAGGGCAAGGCGTACATCGGTTCCACCACGGACGCCACCACCTATGTCAGTGACTCCGTGGAGGCGCTGCGGGCGCTGATCTCCGCGGTGAAGTCCGGCGCGGCGGACCATCTGCTCTGACCGCGGCCCGACCGTGCCCGCGCCCCCGTAGGGTCCGCTCCGAGTACGCCGACAGCTCAGAGCACCCCGCGGCCGGGGGCCGGCCGGCCCCCGGTCACCGGCGGTCCGCCGACACGGCTCCCGCGCACCGCACCTCGCCCACGGACCCGCGTCCGCGCCGGAAGCCCCCGTGCGTGTGCCGGGAACTGCGTACATAGCGTTACGTAACCGGACATCGCGAGGGCGGGCTTGGCGGAGGGCTTACCGCCGCTTTAACCTACGGTCTCGTAACCTACGTATCCGTAGGTACTTCTCCCGTCCCCAGGAGTTCCCCGTGACGATCACCGCTCCCCACCTCGGCAGCCCGAAGGCGTGGACCGACGCCCAGCTGCTGTACGCCCTCGAAGAGGTGGTGGAGAAGGAGCTCAACCGCCATCTCAAGGTCGCCAAGGACTGGATGCCCCACGAGTACGTGCCGTTCTCCGACGGGCGGAACTTCCCCGGTGTCTTCGAGGACGGTGAGGCCTGGCAGGCCGACCAGTCCAAGGTCACCGACATCGGCAAGGTCGCGCTGGTGGTGAATCTGCTGACCGAGGACAACCTCCCCAGCTACCACCACGAGATCGCCTCCCTCTTCGGCCGCGACGGTGCCTGGGGCACCTGGGTGCACCGCTGGACCGCGGAGGAGGGCCGGCACGGCATCGTGATGCGTGACTATCTGCTCACCTCACGGGCCGTCGACCCGGACAAGCTGGAGCAGTTCCGGATGGCACACATGGCGGAGGGTTTCGAGTCGGACAACCGCCACTCGATGCTGCACTCCGTGGCGTACGTCGCGTTCCAGGAGCTGGCCACCCGCGTCTCGCACCGCAACACCGGCCACCAGTCGGGCGACCCGGTCTGCGACCGCATGCTCGCGCGGATCGCGACCGACGAGAACCTGCACATGCTCTTCTACCGCAACCTCCTCGGTGCGGCCTTCGAGCTCGCCCCTGACCTGACGATGCAGGCCGTTCGCGATGTCGTGGTCAACTTCCGGATGCCCGGTCACGGCATGCCCGGCTTCGAGCGGGCCGCCGCGCAGATGGCGATCGGCGAGATCTACAACATGCGCATCCACCACGACGACGTGATCCAGCCCGTGCTGCGCTACCTGAAGGTCCTCTCCATCGACGGCCTGGGGCCCGACGGCCTGAAGGCGCAGGAGGAGCTGGGCCTGTACATGGGCGGCCTGGACAGCGAGGCGGCGAAGTTCGACGAGAAGCTGGCGGCCCGCAAGGCGCGGATGGCCGCGCGCGCCGGCGCCTGACGGCCCCGAAGGCCGCGGCCCGCCGGAAGGGGATGCTGAGCAACCCTGTCCGGCGGGCCGCGGCCGACGCCCCGCGCGGGTCTCACACCGTTTCGTGCAGATCCCGCGCATAGTGCTCGATCGCCGCCCGGTACTGGCGCACATACGGGTCCGCGCTGCTGGTCGCCAGCAGTTCCAGCAGCAACCGCATGGCTTCGTGGTGCTCACCGGTGTTGAACAGGGCCATGGCGAGAAACGTGCGCAACGCCCCGTCGTCGGGGAACCGCTCGGCACCGTCGCGGAGCACCTCGACGGCCTTCTCGTACTGCCCGAGCACCCGGTGCGTGCTCCCCAGGCCGAGCAGCGCGCCCCTGTGGTCCTCCTCCGACAGCCCGGTCCCGTCCAGGCAGCGTTCGTAGAACGGCACCGCCTCGGCCTCCAGACCGAGCACATCGTGGGCCCAGGCGGTCTGATAGGCGATTTCCACGTCCGCGGGGAATTCGGCGGAGAGCGACAGCAGTCGCTGCCGTGCCTCCTCCTGCTGGCCCTCGGTGCGCAGCCGCACCGCCGCCGCGAGCAAGCTGTTCCGGTCGTGATCATTCATCCGGACATCGTCGCAGCCCGGTGACGGCCCGCGCTGAGGGGCCCCGATTCCCGGATGGACGTCACCGACCGGATACCGGTGGACCACGAGAACCATTCGTTCGTCACGACCACCCCGCCACGCCGCGTACCCGTAGCCTCGGGTCGGTCACGGAGGCCGGGTCCTCGCCCATCCGGCAGGTACCGACCGGGTGGTACAGCGTCTCGGCTCCGGAGCGGATCGCCTCGGCCAGGCGGGCGTCGTCGACCCGGCCGGGGTACACGCCCATCGGGCCCGAGGTGTGCGCGGCGAGCCGCGGGCTCGACAGCAGCGACTCGGCGCGGCGGACCCCGGCGATCAGACGGCCGAGATCGGCTTCGGACGTCAGGTATCCCGGGTCGATCCTGAGTCCGGAACCGGACTCAGGATGGCCTCAGCCGCGACCGGCTCTGCGCAGCCGGTCCCGCTCCTTCTCGGACAGCCCGCCCCATACGCCGAAGCGCTCGTCGTTGGCGAGGGCGTATTCCAGGCAGGCCTCGCGCCCCTCGCAGGCGCTGCAGAGCTGCTTGGCCTCACGGGTGGAGCTGCCGGGGGCGGGAAAGAAGAACTCGGGCCCCGCCTGGGCGCACAGCGCTGTCTCCTGCCAGGCGAGTGCGGGGTCGGCCGCGGTGTTGATCAGCATGCGGTCCACAGTGCCCGGTCGCGATAAACGACTGATCAACGCCTCATCAATACGGCGCGCCGATGACTTCCGGTCAGCTCTGCGGCGGCGGCGCACTCTTGATCAGGGCAAACTCGGCCCCGTCCGGATCGGCGACGTTGGCGAACTTTCCCACACCTTCCATCTCCATCGGTTCCAGGGTCACTTTGCCGCCAAGCCGCTCCACGTCCTCGGCCGCCTCGTCGCAGTCGTCCACCTCGAAGTAGGGCAGCCAGTGCGGGCCGGCCACCGCCTGCGTCGGCACCGCGTTCAGCTGTACGAAGCCGCCGAAGCCCGTCTGCTCGCCGCCGCCCCTGGTCCGGATCACCGTGTAGGACCCGCCGCCGCCGGGGAACGGTGTCCGCTCGCTCTCCCACCCGAAGACCGCGCCGTAGAACGCGGCGGCCGCGGGGACGTCCGGGGTGTACAGCTCGGCCCAGCACAGACTGCGCGGGACGCCCACGGCGCCCAGGCCCGGGTTCTCCTTCGGCTGCCAGATGCCGAAGAAGGCCCCCGCCCGGTCCCTGAAGCCGGCCATCCTGCCGAGGTCCAGGACGTCCATCGGGGCGACCGGCACGGTGCCGCCGGCCCGCTCGACCGCCTGCGCCGTGGCGTCGGCGTCCGCTGACCGGAAATACACCGACCAGGACGGCGCCGCCTGCTCCTCGGTGACCGTCATCGCGCCGGCGACGGTCTTCCCGTCCAGCGTGAAGATGCCGTAGCCACCGGTCTCCGGGCCGCCGGCCACGTACTCCCAGCCGAAGAGGCCGGTGTAGAACTCGACGGCCCCGTCGAGATCGGGTGTGCCCAGGTCGGTCCAGTTGGGCGCTCCGTCGACATAACGGGTGGTGAGCATGGCCGGCTCCTTCGACGGTGCCCGTGCCGTGCGGCACGGCGGTCCTTCCCGACGCTCCGAGTCTCGCACCGGGCACCGGCCACCGCAGCCCGCGCCCGGTGCGGCGGCCGCGTTGCCGTGCGCCGTACGGAAGCGGCCCGTGGACGGCCGGTCTCCGCCCCTGCATCGCGTGCGGGGGATTGCCCACGGGCACCGTTCCCGTGGATGATCTCCGCCATGACCACCAGAAAGGCCCATGCCACGTACGCCCCGGTCTGTGGCGCTGGAGCAGCACGGGCGAACCGTTGTGGTCGTTCGGCCCCGGGCCCGGACCGCTGGACATGTCGGGCTGCCTCGCCCTCAACGTCCATGGCACGACGCCCTGAGCCTGTCCCTACATGCACCATCCCCTGATCGAGGTCCGGGCCGACGGCTCCGTGCGGGCCCGCACCACCCGGGTGAGCCGCGTCAGTGGCGTCGCGCTGGACGGCGGGCGGGTGGCCTTCCTGGATCTCGACGACGTGCTGACGTACGGCAGGATCACGGAGCACACGGTCGAGCCGGGGGCGGTCCGGCCGGTCCGGCCCGACGTCCGGGCCCTGGCGGGCCGGAGCACGGTCTGCCGCGGTCCACGCATCCATGTCCGTGAGCGCGGCGGGACGAACTGGTCGGTGTTCGACATCGGTCACGGTGATCGATGAAACGTATCATTGACACTGTTCGAAGGTGTCTGTTTTCGTGCCCCTTCAGTGTCCATCAGAGGCTTCATACCGGGGCCAAGGTGTGCGGACAAGGATTCACCGTCCAGGAGTCGGCCGGCCGCTGCGGCCCGGCCCGGGAGGTACGCAGCAGTGGTCAGCATCCGAGAGGTCGCCGAACTTGCGGGGGTCTCCGTGGGAACGGTGTCCAAGTACTTGAACACGCCGCATCGCGTGGCTCCGGCGACCTCGGACCGGGTGCGCCGGGCGATCAAGGACCTCGGCTATGTCCGCAACGAGGCGGCGCGGCAGATGCGCACGGGGCGGAGCAACACCCTGGCCTTCGTCGCGCTGGAGCTCAGAAACCCGTTCTTCGGCGAGGTGGCGCACGCGGTGGAGCGGCGGGCCGCGGAGAACGGGCTCTTCCTCGTGCTGGCGAGCAGCGACGGCGACCCGGTGCGGGAGTCCCAGTACATCGACATGTTCGTGCAGCAGCGGGTGCGCGGGCTGATTCTCGCGTCCGGGACCACCCGGCCGGAGGACCTCGAACTCCTGGCGGCACGCGACATCCCCACCGTGCTGGTGGACGCCTACGCCCCGTCGGACCGCTTCTCGTCGGTCGCGGTGGACGACGCGCTCGGCACCCGGCGGGCCGTGATCCACCTGATCGAGCAGGGGTGCCGGTCGATCGCCTTCGTCGGCGGGCCCGAGTCGGTCCGCCAGATCGGTGAGCGGCTCGACGGCGCGCGGAAGGCCGTACGGGAGCACCCCGGTGTGTCGCTGGAGGTGATTCCCACCGACGAGCGCATCGTGACCGCCGGGCTGCACGTCGGGGAGGTCATCGCGGCGCGCCGCCCGGCCGAGCGGCCGGACGGCATCGTCGCGGCCAATGATTCGGTGGCCCTGGGCCTGATGCAGTCGCTCGGGAACCGGGCCGGGCTGCGCGTCCCCGCCGACATCGCGCTGGTCGGCTTCGACGACATGGAGTTCGCGGCCACCACGGCGGTTCCGCTGACGACCGTGCGGCGGCCCCGCGACATCTTCGGGCGGACCGCCGTCGACCTGGTCCGGGACCAGGCCGAGGCCGACGGTCCGCTGCCGGTCCGCACCATTGTGATCCAGCCGGAGCTCATCGTCAGGGAGAGTTCCCTGCGCCGCGGACGTCCGGGCGCGTAGGGCGGTTCGTCACTCGGGGTGCGCCCGGAGTTCGAAGTGCGCGGTGGCGCCGGTGTGGCGCAGGTCGAGGCTGTGGACGGTGGTGCCGGTCGCGTCCTGGCGTACGTGGGGGTAATGGTTCAGCCGTGGCTGCCACGCGGTCACGTCGTAGTACAGCCGCAGGGCGGCGGTTTCGCCCTGGATCAGGGCTTCGCCCGGTGCGGTCACCTCGATCGGGGCGAAGGACATGAACCGCTCGGTGATGTCGAGCGGGGCCTCGGCCTCGAACCGGTCGCGAAGGGTGAGCACTCCGTCGGTGAAGGTGAACTCCCGGACGAGGGAGGTGAGTCCGGCGACGGGGTGGGCGGCGGAGATGTCGATCCTGAACAGGGCGCGGCCGGGGGCGTTTTCGGCCGCCAGCACCTCGGCCGCGGCTTCCCGGGAGGCCCGTTGGACGGTGCCGTTCAGCAGCGGGACGCTGTGCCCCTGGGATCCGGTGCACAGGATGTCGTAACGGTCGGGGCCGAAGTACTGCCCGTTGTAGAAGCCCGCGCCCAGCTCGGCCAGCAGCGGTTCGCCGTCCACGGCCACGACGAAGCTGCCCAGGTCGTTGTGGTTGTGGGGCTCCTCGTTGTGACCGCCCTTCGCCGCGAATCCCACCTCTCGGCCGGCGGTCCGGGAGCGCACGGTCATCCACTGTGCGTCGGGGAAGTAGGTCCCGCCCTCGGATTCGGCGGACGCCGGGGCCGGAACGGGGAGTTCGTTCGCCCAGACCATGTCGCGCAGGCCCGGCCCCCAGCGGCCCAGCCGGTCGACCGGCTCCGTGTCCAGCAGGTGCTCCGGAAGCATGCCGATGCACCGTGTACGTCAACGGCTTCGAGGCCGACCACACCGAGACCGACGCCCCTGTGGTCACCGGACGTTCACCGCGCGTCGTCGATGTCACGGAGCGGCTGAGACCCGGCGCCAACATCCTCGCGATCACCGCGATTCCCCCCGTGGACGGCGCCGCGGGGCGCCGGGCCGTGGACCTCCACCCCTCCCGCCCATGCCCCCGTGATCCAGCTCCGCCACGAGTTCCGGCTCGCCGACCGTCCGGTGGCGCGGGCCAGGCTGTACGCCACCGCCCTAGGGCTGTACGAGGCGCACCTCAACGGCAGTCAGGTCGGGCGGGACCGGCTGGCACCCGGCTGGACCGACTACGACCGGCGGGTGCAGTACCGGACGCACGATGTCACCGGTCAGCTGCGCCCGGGGGCCAACGCGCTGGCGGTGAACCTCGCTTCCGGCTGGTACGCGGGCGGCATCGGCTGGTTCGGCCCGCACCAGTACGGTCAACGACCCGCGCTCCTGGCCCAGTTGGAGGTCACCTACGAGGACGGTTCGACGGAGCGTGTCGTGTCGGCGCCCGGCTGGCGGGCCGTCGGGGGGCCGGTCATCGACGCGGACCTGATGGCGGGCGAGGAGTACGACGCCCGCCGGGAGACCGGGGGCTGGACGGAACCCGGCTTCGACGACTCGGGCTGGCTCCCGGCCGAACCGGTCGGCGGGGTCCGCGCCGAGCCGGTCGCCCAGCTCGACCGGCCCGTCGAGGTGGTGCGGGAGCTGACGGCGCGGGAGGTGACCGAACCACGGCCCGGGGTCTTCGTCTTCGACCTCGGGCAGAACATGGTCGGCTCCGTCCGCCTCAAGGTCTCCGGTCCGGCCGGCACCACCGTGCGGCTGCGTCACGCCGAGGCGCTGAACCCCGACGGCACGCCGTACACGGCCAATCTGCGCTCGGCCCGCGCCACCGACAGGTACACCCTGAAGGGCGGCGGCCCGGAGACGTACGAGCCGCGCTTCACCTTCCACGGATTCCGCTACGTGGAGGTGACCGGGTATCCGGGCACCCCGGCCCCGGATGCCGTCACCGGTCTCGTGATGCGCACCTCGGCACCCTTAACGCTCGACTTCGCCACCGACGTCCCGATGCTCAACCGCTTGCACGAAAACATCACTTGGGGCCTGCGCGGCAACTTCCTGTCCGTGCCCACCGACACCCCCGCCCGGGACGAACGGCTCGGCTGGACCGGTGACATCAATGTCTTCGCCCCGACGGCCGCGTACGTCATGGACTCGGCGCGCTTCCTCACCAAGTGGCTGCGGGACCTGCGCGACAGCCAGTCCGACGACGGCGCGTTCCCCGACGTGGCACCCCATGTGGGCCCGCTGGGCCGGGGGGTGGCGGGCTGGGGGGACGCGGGCGTCACCGTGCCGTGGGCGCTCTACTGCGCCTACGGGGGCGTGCGGGTGCTGGAGCGGAGCTGGCCCTCGATGCTGAGGTGGCTGGAGTACCTGGACCGGCACAGCGAGGGCTGTCTGCGCCCGGCCGAGGGCTACGGCGACTGGCTCAACATCGACGACGAGACACCCAAGGACGTCATCGGCACCGCCTACTACGCCCACAGCGCCGATCTCGTCGCACGGACCGCCGAGGTGCTGGGCGAGGACCCGGCACCGTACCGTGCGCTGTTCGGCAGGGTCCGGGACGCCTTCCGGGCGGCGTACGTCTCGGCGGGCGGCCGGGTCAAGGGCGACACCCAGACCTCGTACGTGCTCGCGCTCTCCATGGACCTGCTGGCCGGGGACGACGGCAGGGCCGCCGCCGACCGGCTCGTGGAGCTGATCGAGGCCCGGGACTGGCATCTGTCGACCGGTTTCCTCGGCACACCGCGTCTGCTCCCCGCGCTCACCGCGGCCGGCCGCACCGATGTCGCCCACCGGCTGCTCCACCGGCGCACGTTCCCGAGCTGGGGCTACCAGATCGAGCGGGGCGCGACGACGATGTGGGAGCGCTGGGACTCGGTCCGTCCGGACGGCTCCTTCCAGGACGCCGGCATGAACTCCTTCAACCACTACGCGTACGGCTCGGTGGGCGAGTGGATGTACGCGCACATCGCCGGGATCGCGCCGGGCGGTCCCGGGTTCAAGCACCTGGTCGTCCGGCCCAGGCCCGGTGGCGGGGTGAACGAGGCCCAGGCCCGCTTCGACTCGCCGTACGGTCCGGTCTCCACCGGCTGGAGCACCGCCTCGGGCACCTTCCGGCTGGAGGTCTCGCTGCCCGTCAACACCACCGCCGAGGTGTGGATAGCGGCGTCCGCCGGGTCGGAGGTGGCCCACTGCTCGGCGCGGTTCCTGCGTCCGGAGGACGGCTGCGCGGTCTTCGCCGTCGGCTCCGGCACGCATCGCTTCTCCCGCTGAGCAGGGCCCGGTCGCCGGGGAGCGGGGGGCACACCCGCGCGCTCCCGCTCCCCGGCCGTCGGTTCCGGCACCGGACCGGGTCAGCGGGTGATGCCCAGCGCCGGCAGCACCGTCTCCGCCACCCGGTAGGCCTCCTCCAGCAGCGGGTTGCCGGAGAGGATGAAGGTGTCGACGCCCAGTTCCTCGAACTCCTTGAGGCGCTCGACGACCTGGGCCGTCGAGCCGACGACCGCGGTGCCCGGCCCCGGGCGGAACAGGCTCATGCCCGGCCACATGTTGGGGTGCGCCTCCAACTCCCGGGCGTGCGCGGGGACCTTGCCGCCGTGCTGGCGGAACTGGCGCTGCCAGCCCACGCCGTCCTCCCCTGCCCGGTCACCGAGCTGCCGGGCGTAGGTCGCCTCGCTCGTCACGTCGAGGAGCCGGTCGGCCGCCGCCCAGGCCTCGTCCTCCGTGCCGCGGACGATGAGGTGGAGGCGGAGCCCGATCCTGAGCGTGCGGCCGTACGCGGCGGCCCGCGCCCTGACCCGGTCCAGCTTCTCCTTGAGCAGGTGCGGGGGTTCGCCCCAGGTGAGGAAGACGTCGACATGCTCGGCCGCCATCTCGATCCCGGGGGCGGACGAGCCGCCGAACCAGAGCGGGATGTGCGATTCCTGGACCGGTTTCAGCTCCCGGAAGGACGCGCCCGCGTTCTTCAGGTCGTAGAAGCGGCCCTTGTGGTCGAAGACCTCACCGGCGGTGAGGCGCTTCACGATCGACCAGTACTCCGCGCTCAGTTCGTACCGCTCGTCGTGCTCCACATGGAGTCCGTACTCCTGGAGGGACTTCGTCGAACCGTTGACGACGTTGAAGCGGAGCCGGCCGCCGAAGAGGTTGTCGAAGCTGAGGGCCATCTTGGCGAGCAGGGTGGGGGAGATCAGACCGGGGTGGACGGCCAGCAGGGGCTTGAACGCGGTGCCGGTGGAGGCGGCCAGCGCGCTGCCGAGCGGCCACACGTCGTACAGGTCGGTGGCGAGCAGCGCGCCGCTGTAGCCGAGCCGTTCGACGGTGCCCGCGAGCTGGGCGAGGTAGCCGAGATCGACCGGCCGCCGCCCCTCGGGCTCCCAGGGGTAGGCGCCTTCGCGCGGGATGACGTACCAGAGGACTTCGGTCGCCATGTCGTCACGCCGCCCTGTCCGCGCCGGCGCCGGCCAGGGCGTGGGCGACGGTGACCGGGCGGTCGATGAAGCCGGTGCGGTGGAAGATGTCGGCCGCTTCCTGCTGCTCGGCGATGAAGGCATCGGTGACCGGCTCGATCTGCCACGGCAGGGTACGCAGCGCGGTCTCCCAGTCGTCGGCGGATCCGCCGAGGTCGGCGGCGGCGATCTCGGCCGCCTGGCGGGAGTGGGCCGCCGCCCAGTCGTCGGCGCGCTGGAGGGCGCGGTTGAGCGCCTGGACGACCTCGGGGCGGCTCTCGGCCAGGTCGCGGCGGGCGAAGAAGACGGAGCGGTCGGTGATGACGTCGCCGGTACGGATCAGGGTGCGCAGTCCGCCGGTGCGGCGGGCCGCGGAAAGCTGGGCGCCCTGGGCCACCCAGGCGGCGATGGCACCGGTGCGCAGCAGTTCCTCGCTGTGGTCGTCGCTGCGGACGGCGGTGATGTCGTCGGCGTAGGAGAGCCCGGCGTCGTCGAGCGCCTTGGCAATGAGGTGGGTCTGCCAGGAGCCGATCGCGAGGTGGACGGTGGCGCCCTTGAGGTCGGCGACCGTGTGCACGGGGCTGTCCTCGGGGACGAGGAGCGCGCCGTGTTCGGGGCGCGGTGCGGAGACCGCGGTGTAGACGATGTCGTGGCCGGCGGCCTGGGCGGTGACCGGCGGGGTGGAGCCGGTGCCGCCGAAGTCGATGACGCCGCGGCTGAGGAGTTCGCCGGTGCGGACCCCGTTCGTGTACGGGTGGAAGACGACGCTCTCGCCGAGCGGGGCCAGCTCCTCCTGTGCGTAGCCGAGCCGGGAGAGGTGGTACAGGTGGTAGAGGGACGGGTTGCTGCTGTGCACACCGATGGTGATGGTCATTCAGATCACTCCGACTTCGGTTCGTTCAGGGGTCTTCGCGGGATTCGGGGCCGTCTCGACCCCGAGGTCGTCGAGCAGCCGTCGGCGCAGGGCTCCGAAGGCGGGGTCGCCGGGGTCGCGCGGCCGGTCGACGGTGACCGGTTCATCGGTGATCAGCCGGCCGTCGCGCAGCACGGCGACCCGGTCGGCGAGCCGTACCGCTTCGTCCACGTCGTGGGTGACGAGGAGGACGGCGGGCCGGTGCTTGCGGCACAGCTCTCCCACCAGGTCCTGCATCCTGAGCCGGGTCAGGGCGTCGAGTGCGGCGAACGGCTCGTCGAGCAGCAGCAGTTCGGGTTCGCGGACCAGGGCGCGGGCGAGGGCGACGCGCTGTGCCTCGCCGCCGGAGAGGGTGGCGGGCCAGGCGTCGGCGTGCCGTTCGAGACCGACTTCGGCCAGGGCCCGCAGCCCGTGTCCGGAGCGGCCGCGCGGCAGGGCCACCGTCACATTGGCGAGGACCTTCTTCGACGGGACGAGCCGGGGTTCCTGGAAGACGACGGTGCGGGCCTCTGGGACCAGGACCTCTCCCCCGTCGGCTCCGTCGAGTGCGCCCAGGATGCGCAGCAGGGTCGTCTTGCCGCTTCCGCTCGCACCGAGCAGGGCGACGAACTCGCCCCGTGCGATGTCGAGTCGGATTCCGTCGAGCACGGCGCGGTCGCCGAATACCCGCCGCAGTCCCCGTACCCGTACCGCTGGTTGGGAAGTCGGTTCGGTCATCGGGTGGCTCCCTGTGGGGTGCGCCAGGGCATCAGTACGCTTTCCAGCAGCCGTACGACGATGTCGGCGGTGAGTCCGAGCAGCCCGTAGACGAGGATGCAGACGGCGAGGATGTCGGTGCGGGCGTAGCTCTGTGCCTGGGACATCAGATAACCGATGCCTGCCGTGGCGTTGATCTCCTCGGCGGCGATCAGGGCGATGACGCTGAGTGTCATGGAGAGCCGCAGCCCGGCGAGCAGGGACGGCAGGGCTCCGGGCAGGACGACTTCGCGTACGAGGACGAACCGGCCCATGCCGAAGCTGCGCATGGCCTCGATGAGTTTGGGGTCGGTGTTGCGCACCCCGCTCGATGTTGACACGTACATCGGGAAGGTGGTGGCGACGGCGATGAGGAGGATCTTCGCGGTCTCGTTGATCCCGAACCAGACCATGAACAGGGGCACCAGGGAGAGGAACGGGATGGTGCGCAGGGTCTGGATGGAGGAGTCGAGGAGTTCGTCGCCGAGGCGGGTGAAACCGGTGGTGATGCCGAGGACCAGCCCGGCGGCGAGCCCGATGAGCAGGCCGAGTCCGGAGCGGGTGAGGGAGGTGGTGAGCGCGTCGGGCAGCTGCCCGTTACCCCACAACTCCCCAACCGCACGCAGCACTTCGGCGGGCGAGGCGAGTACGTCGGGGGTGAGGAGTCCGGTGGCGGAGGCCGCCCACCACAGGACGAGGAGGGCGAGGGGGCCGAGCGCCCGGACGGTCGCGGAGTGGGTCCGGCTGCGGGCTTTGCGCCGCTGGGGGCGGGGCCGGACGAGGCCCGGGTGCAGGCCGGTGTCGCTCATTTCAGCTTCTCGATGTCGAGGAGGTGGGCGGCGACGTCGACCTTGTCCGTGGTGACCTTCTGCTCGGCGTAGAAGCCGGCGACGTCCTCGAAGCGTGTGATGTCCTCGGCTCCGATGGGGTCGACCGTGCCGCCCTTGCGGGTGAACTCGGTCTGGACCTCCTTCGCCCTGCCGGTGACGGCGGTGGGCCCGACGTCCGTGAAGACGTTCAGGTACGCGGCCGGGTTCTGCTTCTCCTTGGCGCTGGCGTCATGGAGGTACTGGTAGAGCGCCTTGACGATCTCGGGGTGCTGTTCGGCGAAGCCGGTGCGTACGGCGTTGAGGCTGTAGTTGTCGGAGCCGATCGCGGCGCCGTCGGCGACGAAGTGCGCCTTGCCGCTGCCGATCTCGGCCACGGCATAGGTCGCCCAGACCGCCCAGGCGTCGACCTTGCCCGCGTTGAAGACGGCAGCCGTCTGGTCGGGCCGCAGATAGACCCGCTTGACCTTGTCTGCGGGGATCCCGGCCTTGGCGAGTGCCTTCAGCAGCAGGTATTCACCGGTGCCGCCCTGGTTGACGGCGACCTTCCTGCCGACCAGGTCCTTGACCGATGCGATGCCGGAGCCGTTCTTGACGAGGATGCCCTCGCCGGCCGCGTCCGGGTCGACGGCGGTGAAGAACTTGAAGCCGGGGCGCTGGGCGAGCGAGGTGATGCCGGAGGTGATGGAGCCGGTGGCGACGTCCAGCTGGTCGGCGTTCATCGCCTGGGCGGCCGGGGCGAAGGGGCCCGCGCTGCCGGTCCAGCGCACCTTGGCACCGGCCCTGGCGAGCGCCTTGCCGAGGCTGCCGTCCTTCTTGCCGAGGGCGAGCACACCGGAGTTGCCGGGGTCGGGGATGCGGATGTCCACCGTGCCCTTGGCGCCGGAACCGCCGCTGTCGGCCTCGGACGAGCCGCAGGCGGTGACGGCGAGGAGTGCGGTTGCCATGAGGAGCGCGGGGGCGACGGCCGTGCGCAGTGGTCGGGGCAGGTTCATGGTGTCGGGGTCCTCACAACTCAGGGGGCGTAGGCGCGGTGGGCGGGGCGGGAGGCGGCCAGTGCGGTGGCCCGGCGCAGCGGCTCGGGGTCGGCCCAGGCCGTGATGTCGACGGGTTCGGGCAGGAAGCCGTGGGCGCGCAGCCCGGTCTCCTGCTCGGCGAGCAGGGCCAGTCGGTCCGCAGAGAGATCGGGGTGGAGGGTGCGATGGGTGCCCGGCCGGTAGGCCCCGGCGACTCCGCCCGCGCCCGCGCCGGTCTCGGCGCCGAGGATCCGGGCGACTTCGGCGGGCTGTTCGGTGGCCCAGTCGGCGGCCCTGAGCAGGACGGCGAGGAAGCGGTCGACGAGGCCGGGGTGGTCGTCGAGGAGCTGCTGGTGAACGGTGATGGGGCGCGGGGTGCCGTTGTTGACGCGGAACCGGCGGTCGGCCAGTTCGTCGAGTTCGACGGCGACCTCCGCGCCCGCCCGCCGGGCGGCCTCGACGGCCAGCGCGCCCTTCACGTACACGGCGTCCACGTCACCGCGCCGCAGCGCCGCCAGCTCGGCGGCCCACTGGCCCCGGTGTCCGGCGGCGGGTACGTCGACGAACGTGGCGTCGTCCGGTACGAGTCCGGCGGCGGCGAGCGCGCACTCGAAGCCGCGCAGGGCCATGGCCCGCCAGAAGTCGATGGCGATGTCGTGCACGGGGACGGCGAGCCGCAGTCCGCGCAGGGCCTCGACGCCCCGGATTCCGGAGCCGGGGGCGACCAGTACGGCCTGCCGTTCCTCGATCCAGGTGAGACCGATCAGCCGGGTCCGCTCGCCGCGCGAACGGGCCCACAGGGCGGGTACGTTGCCGCCTTCGCGGAACAGGCCCGGCAGGGCGTGGGTGTAGTGGGTGGCCGGGTCGGCACCGGGCGCGGCGTCCTGGAGGGACCGCACCGTGATGCCGTCGGGGGCGAACTCTTCGGTGAGCCACCGGCGGTCGGCGGCGATGCCGGTCGCGGTGGGGACGGGACAGCGGGTGAACCAGAGCGTCCGGGGCAGGACGGCATGCGTCATGGGGGTCTTCCCGAGGGGTCGGCGAAGCGGAGGGGGTCGTGGCGCGTACGCCGGGATGCGGACACCGGGTACGGCCGAAGGCCCCGGCCGCGCCGGAACGCGGCGGAGGGAGAAAGGAGAACGCGCGGGGTGAGGCGGTCAGCGACAGGCGGCGCTGGAGACCCGCGCCAGGTCTATGTGACGGCGCAGGGTCAGGTCGAGCGGGACCGGAGCAGCGTGGACGGGAGCGGCATGGGCCGGAGCGGCGTGGGCTGGAGTCGCGGTTCGGCGACCGGCCATGGCACTGCTCCCTTCCGCTCGTCGGTGCTGACGTGCCGCAGCCTGCCACGCACCGAGGCCGTCCCACAACTCGCTTCCCATGATGTGGGATTCAGTGTGAACACAGTGTTTCACCGCTCGGTTCTCCGGAACTTCAACTCCCGTAATGTGGCAATCACATGCCCCCTCACGAGCGGAGAGTGAACCGATATGACCGAGGCCGCGGCAGTGCGTACTCCCGGTGGAGCGCAGGCCGTACAGCGCGCCCTGGACGTCCTGCACTGTTTCCACGACAACGGCCCCGACCTCAGCGCCTCCGACCTCGCCCGCCGCCTCTCGCTCTCCGCCTCCACCGCGCACCGGCTGGCCCGCACCCTGCTCGGCGCGGGCTTCCTGGAACAGGACGCCCGTACGTCCCGCTACCGGCTGGGCCCCGCCGTGACCGAGCTGGGCAGGCTCTCGTACCACCAGCGAGGCCTGCATCTGGCCGCCCCCGAGCTGACCGATCTCGCCGAACGCACCGGCGCCACCGCCGACCTGGCCCTGCGCAGCGGCCCCCATGCGGTGATCGTCGCGGGCGGTTCGGTCACGCCGAAGGTGGGGCTGCGCAGACCGCTGCACTCCACCGCGCTCGGCAAGGTCCTGCTGGCCTGGGCCCGGCCGGGCGAGGGCGGGCCCTCCTCGCTGCCTCCGCTGCCCGCGTTCACCGACCGGACGATCGTCGAACCGGCTGCTCTGGAAGCCGAGTTGGCCAAGGTGCGGTCCGACTCCTACGCGCTCAACGACGGCGAGTCGGCGCACGGGGTGCGGACCCTGGCGGTCCCGGTCCTGGACGGCGCCGGTCATGCCCGCTTCGCTCTGGCGGTCCGGGCCACACCGTCCGTGATCACGGACGTGCGCACCGGCTGGTTCCTGGCGCAGGCCCGCTCCTGCGCACGGGCCCTGGAGGTCCTGTTGCTCTCCCCGGCTGAGCGCCGGCCGCCCGCACCCTGAGCAGCCGGGGCTGTCGGTGCCGCGTGGCACGATAGGAATCGTCCGGGGCAGGTGCCGGGCAGGACGGCAGCCGGGCTGCGCGGACAGAGGGACGTACATGACACAGACCGGACCGACGGAGGACGGGGCGCCCACGGGAAGGGCCGCCCGTGAGCTGCTGACACGGGCCGAAGGGCTGCTGGAGACCGCACGCGCCGTGCTGGCCGATCACACCCGCGCCGTCGATGCCGTGCACACCGCGTTGAAGCCGCTGCTCGACTCCCTCGTCCGCCGGGAGCTCGCCGCCATCCCGGCCTCCCGGCTCAAGGATGTCACCGAGGGCAGGCTGCGGCTCGGCGCGGTCGAGCAGGCCGGCTTCACCACCGTCGGCCAGGTCCACGAGGCCAACCGCTACGAGCTGCGCCAGATCCCCGGGGTCGGCGCGCAGACCGCCGACCAGGCGCTGGCCGCGGCCGGGCAGATCGCCCACGCGGTACGGGACACGGTCGCGGTCCGGATAGACGTGGACGCCCCGGACGACACCACGACCGCGCTGGTCGTCGCACTGCACCGGCTGGTCGACGCCGGTCCCGACGTCCGGCGGGCCGTGGACGCGGCGGGCCGGCTCATCGGGCGCCTCGAACCCCTGCTGGCCGCGGCGGGACCGGCGCGGGGCCGGCTGCGCATGGTGTTCGCCCGGCGGCAGGCCCGTTCCCGGGCGCTGGAGGCCGTCGCCGAGGTGCGGGCCGCCGTCGCCGAGGCGGACGGGCGCGAGCTGCCCCTGCTGTTCGGGCAGGTCTCGGTCGATCTGTTGCGGGGCGCGGAGTCGGACGTCGCCGCGTGGGTGGATTTCGAGCTGCGGTCCGCCGAGTACTACAGCCTGATCGCCGAGATGTCCGGCACCGGCCCGGACCGGGACGCGGCCGAGGGGTTCCTGCCGGCCGGGATGGCGGACCGGGTGCGCGGTCTGCGGCTGGACGACGCCCATCTGCGTGTCTCGCTGCGCGGCTACCAGTCGTTCGGCGCGCGGTTCGCGCTCGCGCAGAAGCGGGTGATCCTCGGTGACGAGATGGGGCTCGGCAAGACCGTGCAGGCCATCGCGGCGCTCGCGCATCTCTCGGCGCGGGGGGAGACACACTTCCTGGTGGTCTGCCCGGCGAGCGTGCTGATCAACTGGGCACGCGAGATCCGCGCCCGTTCCACCCTCCACACCCTGCCGGTGCACGGCCCCGAGCGGCAGTCCGCCTTCGACGAATGGCGTCGCAGCGGCGGGGTCGCCCTCACCACGTTCGACGCCCTGCACACACTGCCGGCCGCCGTGGACTGCGGCACACGGCCCGGCATGCTGGTGGTCGACGAGGCGCACTACGTCAAGAACCCCGCCACCCGCCGGTCCCAGGCCGTGTCCGGCTGGACGCGGCACACCGAACGGGTGCTGTTCCTGACCGGCACGCCCATGGAGAACCGGGTCGAGGAGTTCCGCAGCCTGGTCCGACACCTCCAGCCGGAACTGGCCCCCTCGATACACACCACCCATGGCGCCGCCGGTTCGCTCGCCTTCCGCAGAGCGGTGGCCCCGGCCTATCTACGGCGCAACCAGGTGGACGTGCTGACCGAACTCCCGGCGCTGGTGCAGGTCGACGAGTGGGAGGAGTTCAGCGCGGGCGATCTCGATGCCTACCGCGAGGCGGTGGGCGCCGGGCACTTCATGCGGATGCGCAAGGCGGCGTATGCCCGGCCCGCCACGTCCGCGAAGCTGAACCGGCTGCGCGAGCTGGTGGCCGAGGCCGCGGACAACGGCCTGAAGGTCGTGGTGTTCTCCTACTTCCGCGAAGTGCTCCACACCGTCGGACAGGCCCTGGACGCACCCGTGTTCGGCCCGCTCTCGGGGAGCCTGCCGGCCGCCCGCCGCCAGCGGCTGATCGACGAGTTCGGTGCCGTGGACGGTCATGCCGTTCTGCTCAGCCAGATCCAGGCGGGCGGCGTCGGACTGAACATGCAGTCGGCTTCGGTCGTCATCATCTGCGAACCGCAGATCAAGCCGACGATGGAGCACCAGGCGGTGGCCCGCGCCCATCGGATGGGTCAGATACGGACGGTCCAGGTGCACCGGCTCCTCGCGGCCGACAGTGTCGACGAACGAATGCTGGACATCCTGGCCCGCAAGGAGCGGCTGTTCGACCTCTACGCACGGCGCAGCGACGTCGCCGAGACGACGCCGGACGCCGTGGACGTGTCGGACGGGGCTCTGGCCCGACGCATCGTCGAGGAGGAACAGTTGCGCCTCGCGACCGGAGCGGACGGAGCGACCGGAACGGATGGCAGGGACGGAACGGCCGGAACAGCCGCCGCGGACGTGGTGGTCCGGGAGGTGCCGGAGGGCTGACGCCGTCAGGACGTGCGGGCCCGACGACGTCAGGTCCTGCGGACCTTCGGTGTCAGGAGCCGTGTGCCGCCGGGTCGTGTGCCACCGCGTCGTGCGAGGCCGTGTCGCGCGCGGCCCGGTCCTTCGCCGCGCTTCCGGGTGCCGCCTTGCCCTCGGCCGCCGTGCCATGGGCCATCATGTCGTGCGGGTCGTACCCCGGCACGGTGCCGTCCGGCTTGGCGACCAGCAGCAGACCGGCCATGCCCATGTCGGAGTGGCTCTGCACATGGCAGTGGTACATCCAGGCGCCCGCGCCCACGTGTTCGCCCGCGATGACCTGGAAGCCGAAGGAGTCCGCCGGGCCGACGATCTTCGTGTCGATGACCCGGCTCGGATCGTCGGGGCCGGTGAGCAGGCCGGTCCGGTTGTCCGCCCAGCGATGACCGTGGATGTGGAACGTGTGGTAGTACTCGCCGTGCGTGATCATGACGACTTCGAGCCGGTCCCCCACCGTGGCCTCGAAGTTCGGGGCCTCGTGGGCCGGCTTGTTGTTGATCGTCATGTCGTTGAAGACGATCGTGATCGTCTTGTCCGGCAGGATGTCGCCCTTGCGCCGGACGATGAGCGGACCGTAGAGGCCCTTGCGGATGCCGCCGGTGCCGTGGTCCGTGCCGACGACATGGTCGTGGTAGTGCCAGTAGCCCGCACTGCCCGGCCGCCAGGTGCCGTCCTTGCGCCGGCCTGCGACATGGGTGCGCCAGGTGTAGGTACGGGTATCGCCCGGTTCGACGATGCTCTTGTTCATCCGGGTGCCGTCGCTCGCGATGTCGTAGTCGACGCCGTGCGCATGGAGGCTGACCGGCACATCCGTCGTGTTCTCGAACTCGATGTGCAGGGTGTCGCCCTCGTTGATCTCGATGAGCGGCCCCGGCACCGACGCCTTTCCCTTCTCCAGGCCGTATCCCATCTGACCGTCCGCCAGCTTCTCGGCGTACAGCTTGAGATGGCGGACCGCACCGCCCGCCGGGGCGGTGTCCAGTGCGGGCTCCGCCGAGTTGGCGTCGATCGAGCCGAGGGACAACGATGTCAGGCCGGTCGCGGCCGCCACCCCGCCGCCGACCAGCATCCGCCGGTTGAAGCTCCTTCTGTCCATGCCGAACTCCTCACTGCGCCAAGGAATTTGGAGCGCCGACTCGCCCCGGACGGCCCACACCGTAGCCGGAGGATCCTCGTTTATCCACAGCCAGGACAAAGTTCGTGCAATTGCCGCCATAGCTATTGGCGGACCACGAAAAGAGGTCTAGCTTCATGCGCTGTTGCAGTGACCAAAGAGGGGTGGGTGACCACATGCAGCGCGCACCACATCACAGGTCCAGATCGCGACGCGGACTCGCGGCGGGCCTCGCGGCCGGCGCACTGACCGCTTCCCTGCTCGGCGCCAACACCGCCGAGGCCAGGCCCTATCCGGAGCCGCCCGGCTCCCTGGCGACAACGTTGTCCCTGCCGTCGCCGCCGGGCGGTGCCGACGTCAAGGTGCTGGTGTTCCATGCCTCAGCCACCGAGGAGTCCCCGACGGTCGACCCCGGGATCGCGGCGATCGAGAAGATCGGCCTGACCGGCCCGGAATCCGGCCGGTTCAGGACCGTCGCCACCGACGACCCCACGGTCTTCACCAAGAGCAAGCAGCTCGGCAAGTACAACGCCGTGGTCTTCCTGACCGGCGGCGGCGATGTCCTCGACCCGGAGCAGGAGGCCGGCCTTGAGGCGTTCATGGAGGCCGGCGGCGGCTTCCTCGGCATCCATGACGCCGCGCGCACCGAGCCGTACTCGGACTGGTTCACCGGCCTGGTCGGCGCCCGCCCGGCGGCGAACAGTCCGACTTCCGTACAGCGTGCGACGGTCGAGATCGGAGACCGGCGGCATCCGGCGACCAAGAACCTTCCGCTGGAGTGGAAACGCCCCGACAAGTGGCTGAACTGGACGAAGAACCCGTCCGGCGCCGTGCACACCGTGGCGCGGGTCCGCGAGATCACCTACAAGCCGGGCGCGAGTGCCAACGGCTGGGACCACCCGGTCTCCTGGTGCCGCGACTACGACGGCGGCCGGTCCTTCTACACGGCGATGGGCGGTACGGTCGACAGCTTCGCGGAGACCGACTTCCGCGACCATCTGCGCGGCGCGCTGAACTGGACGACCCGGATCTCGCAGGCCGACTGCAAGGCGACGATCGACTCCAACTACAAGGCCGAGCGCGTCACCCAGCCCAACCAGCCGGGGCAGAACGACCAGATCGGCGAGCCGCACGGCCTGGTCGTCGCCCCCGACGGACGCGTGCTGTACATCGGGCGCGGCGGCGCCGACAGCAGCGGTCCGGTCGTCACCGACTGGAACAACCCGGACATCGGCAAGGGTCTGGGCCAGATCCATGTCTACGACCCGAAGACCAAGAAGGTCACCCTCGCCGGTGCGCTGACGATCTTCGGCAACAAGGGCGGCGGCGACGAGCTGATCAAGGTCGAGGAGGGGCTGCTCGGCATCGAGCTGGACCCGGACTTCGAGAAGAACGGCTGGGTGTATCTGCACTACACCCCGCACTCCAAGCTGGACCGCGACAAGCAGATGGCGGTGCGCCAGGTCTCCCGCTTCACCCTGGACCCGGCGACGAACAAGCTGGACCTGTCCTCGGAGAAGGTGCTGCTGCAGTGGCCCGTCCAGGTCCACAGCTGCTGCCACGCGGGCGGCGGGATGGCCTGGGACTCCAAGGGCAATCTGTACATCGCGACCGGTGACAACAACTCCTCCGGTTTCAGCGACGGTTACTCCGGGAACAACCCGCAGCCGAACTACAAGGGCGTCTCGTTCGCCGACGCCCGCCGCACCGCGGGCAACACGAACAACCTCAACGGGAAGATCCTGCGGATCCACCCGGAGGACGACGGCACCTACACCCTGCCCGAGGGCAATCTCTTCACCGGCAAGGAGCCCGACGAGGGCGGTGGCAAAACCCGCGGCGAGATCTATGTGATGGGCGTGCGCAACCCCGCCCGGATCTCGGTCGACAAGTCGACGGACACGTTGTACGCGGGCTGGGTCGGCCCCGACGCCGGCTCGCCCTCCACCACCTGGGGCCCGGCCAAGTACGACACGTTCGCCGCGATCACGAAGGCGGGCAACCACGGCTGGCCGTACTGCATGGGCAACAAGCAGCCCTACCGGGACCGCAATCTGCCCGACCCGGCCAAGCCCCTCGGCTGGTACGACTGCGACCACCCCAAGAACGAGTCGCCGAACAACGACGGCCTGGTGAATCTGCCGCCGGTCACCTCCAACACCATCTGGTACTCGCCGCAGGGCGGCGGCGTCGACTACCCGCGCGACGCGAACGGCGTCCCCAGCTACAAGGCCGAGGACCAGAAGCAGCTGCTGCCGTGGCTCAAGGGCGGCGGCCAGGCCACGATGAACGGCCCGGTCTACCGGTACGACGCGGCGAGCACCAGCGCCGACAAGTGGCCCTCCTACTGGGACGGCAAGTGGTTCGTCGGTGACTTCTACGACGGCACCCAGCCCCGGCACGCCGTGCTCACCGACCCGAAGACGGTCGGCAAGGGCGGTCTGCCCACGCACGCCGAGTCCCTGCGGAAGATCATCCCGGTCGGGGCGGACGGCATCCGCAACCTGATGGACTGGAAGTTCGCCCCGGACGGTTCGCTGTACGTCCTGGACTACGGGCGCGGCTTCTTCACCTCCGACTCCAAGTCCGCGCTGTGGCGTGTGACGTACAAGGGCGGCGGTCCGACCCCGGCCGCCGAGGATCTGGCCAGGAAGGCGGCAGTGCAGTGAGACATCGTCCGGTCCTCTTCCGAAAGCGGTACCGTCCCGCCCGATTGTGGCTCGCGCTGCTGGGTTCGTTCCTGATGGTGCTGGGGCTGACCTCCACGGCGGCGTACGGCCGTACGGCGACTCCCGCCGGTGCGGCGGCCGACCAGGTCCTCACCTGGACCGCGGGCGACCCCATCGACCGCTATCTGTCCGCCCCGAAGACCGCGGTGGCCGGCAAGGCGACCATCGTCTTCGAGAACAGCGCGGCGACCGGCAACACCACGGGGATGCCGCACACCCTCACCTTCAGCGTCTCGGACCCCGAGTTCAACAACGACGTCACGCTGAACATCCTGGCCAATCCGGCCGACGACCAGGGCGGCAGGCACACCGCCGAGGTCACGCTCTCCCCCGGCCGGTACTTCTACCACTGCACCATGCCGGGGCACGAGGCGATGCAGGGCATCCTCATCGTGACCGAAGGCGGTGGCGGCGAGGACACCACGGCGCCCGGCACCTCGGCGAAGGTGGACGGCGACAAGAACGCCGACGGCGCGTACATCGGTCAGGCAACGGTCACCGTCTCGGCGACCGATGACGGCTCCGGCGTCGACACCGTCGAGTACGCGGTGGGGGCGGACGGCGCCTGGCAGCCGTACACCACACCGATCGTGGTCGACCAGGTCGGTACGCATACGATCCGCTACCGGGCCACTGACAAGGCGGGCAACACGGCGGCCGAGAAATCGGTCGACTTCGCGGTCGCCGCGCCGCCGACGGACGACAAGACGCCGCCGGAGACCTCGGCGACCGTGTCCGGCGAGAAGAACGACCAGGGGCAGTACCTGGGAATGGCGACGGTCACCGTGACCGCCTCCGACACCGGGTCCGGCGTCAACACCATCGAGTACGCGATCGGGGCGGACGGCGCCTGGCAGCCGTACACCGCGCCCGTGATGGTGCACGAGACCGGCGCCCACCGGGTCCGCTACCGGGCCACCGACAAGGCCGGCAACACGGCGGCCGAGAAGGCGGTCGACTTCACCGTCGTCGCACCGCCGACGCAGGACAAGACCCCGCCGGAGACCTCCGCGAAGGTCGAGGGCGACAAGAACTCCGACAACGCCTACATCACCAGCGCCAAGGTGACGGTCACCGCGACCGACGCCGAATCGGGCGTGGACAAGGTCGAGTACTCGCTCGACGGCGGCCCGTACCTCGCGTACACCGCCACCGTCATCGTGGACCGCGTCGGCTACCACACCGTCGCCCACCGGGCGACGGACAAGGCCGGCAACACCTCCGTCGCGAAGCAGGTGTCGTTCACCGTCGCGGAGAGCGGGGGCGTACCGGCGCCGAACTGCCCGGAGTTCGACGAGCGGCTCACCGTCATCGTCGGCACGATCGACACCGGGGTCCCCAACCGCATCACGGGCAACCGCTGCACCATCAACGAGCTGATCGAGGACGAGAAGGACTGGTCGTCGCACGCGCTGTTCCTCAAGCACGTCGACGGTGTCCTCGACAAGCTGCTCGCCGCCGGTGTGATCGACGCCCGCGAGCACAAGAAGATCTACCGGGCGGCCAAGCAGTCGGGGATCGGCATGCCGGGCCAGGACGAGGGCTACAAGAAGCTCTTCGACGGCACGGCGGAGTCCTTCGCCAAGTGGCAGCAGGTCGGTGGCGGAAAGTTCGGGCTGGGCGCGGACGGCACCATCACCAGCTCCACCGCGGTGGACGGCATGGGCATGCTCTGGTTCCCGGGCCGGCAGTACGGCGACTTCTCGCTCAAGCTCCAGTGGCGCGACGACGCCCCGGGCACGGGCAACGCCAACAGCGGGGTGTTCGTCCGCTTCCCGAACGTCCACGACAACCCGGAGGAGTCGCGTCCGGAGTGGGTCGCCATCAAGTACGGCCATGAGGTGCAGATCCTCGACCGGCCGGACGGCGACATGTACAAGACCGGCTCGATCTACGGCTTCGACCGGATCGGCCTGGCCGGCGCCGGGGTCACCCCCAAGGGCACCTGGAACGACTACGAGATCCGGGTGGTGGACCAGCACTACTCGGTCTACCGCAACGGTGTCCTGCTGAACGAGTTCGACAACAACGGCGGTCAGGTCTTCGAGCCGCCACGCGGCGACGACCCGGGCACCGACGGCCGGCGGTACGCCTCCGGTTACATCGGACTCCAGGTCCACGGCACCACGGACGTGGTCTCGTACCGCGACATCCGTATCAAGGAGCTGTAGCCCGGACCGGATCAGGTGGCCGTGGCCGCATGCCGAGGCATGTGGTCACGGCCTCCCGGGTGCCGGTGGCGCCACACCCAGAACACCGTGCAGGAGACCACCGCCCAGACCCCGAGCACCAGATACGGGAAGATCCGCTGGTGGCCCTGGTAGTAGACCGCGGTGTGCTGGGCGTTGACGGAGGCACCCGGCGGCAGCCAGCGTCCGATGTGCCCGAGCACGGACGGCAGGAGCGGCCAGGAGACCGCCCCGCCGGACGACGGGTTCCCCAGGAGCACCATGACTCCCCAGGTCGGGATCATCGCCCAGCGCCCCATCAGGGTGTTGAACATGGTGAAGACCATGCCGGAGGTGAACATCGTGAACGCCAGGATCAGCCAGGACTCGAAGAACGGCAGGTCCACCGCGCCCAGCCACCAGTCCACCACCGCGACGATGGTGAAGCCGCCGAGCAGCGAGTAGCCGATGGTGAAGGCGATCCGTTCCAGCGGGAGCAGGGCGCGGGCGTGCACGCTCAGCTGGATCGCGCCGACGAAGCCGATGATGACGGCGGCGAGCGAGATGTAGAACAGGGCGAGACCGCGCGGGTCGCCCCGTTGCAGGGGCTTGATGTCCCGCACGGCGACCGGTGAGTCGATTTCGGCCCCCACCTTCACCGCGGACTCCGCGAGCAGCTGGGCGACCGCGGCACCGGAGGCGCTCGCGACATCCAGCGACACACCCCGGTCGGTGGCCCGGACGATCGCGAAGACCTCCTGTTCGTCCAGTGCCTCGCGTGCCTGTGCCCGGGTCGCGAACAGACGGATGTCGAGCGAGGTGTCCAGCGCCTTGTCCATGCCGGCGACGAACTCCTTCCCGCGATCCGTCGCCGGGTGGCTGACCACCGCGGTGGGGACCCGGTGCGGGGTCGGGTTGGCCATGGCGTAGGTGTAGGAACCGGCGAAGAGTCCCGCCGCGGCCGCGAGGATGAACAGCAGGACGGTCGCGGGGAAGTACGGCGATTCCTTGTAGGCGGCCCACTTCTGGCCGCGGCCGAGCGGCCTGCCGTGCGCCCCGTGCGGTGCGGCGGGCTCCAGGTCGGGCGCCCTCATCCCGCGGCATCTCCGTCGTGCCGGGCCCGGCTCGGCTGGACCCGTTTCGGCTCGCCCGGCATCTTGGGGTACTCCGGCGGGTACGGCATGTCGCCGAGCCCGCGTTCCCGCTCGTCGCGGTCGGCCAGCTCCAGCAGCGCGTCGAGCGGGAAGGCGTGCTCGTCCATGTCCGCGTGCACATCGCCCACATCGGCGTAGCGCTTCGCCATGGTGCGGATGTCGAAGTCGCGCGGTTCGGCGTCGTCGATCTCCTCCCAGCGCAGCGGGGCGGAGACCGGGGCGTACGGGCGGGGGCGCACGGAGTAGGCGGAGGCGATCGTGCGGTCGCGGGCGGTCTGGTTGAAGTCGACGAAGATCCGCTCGCCGCGCTCCTCCTTCCACCAGGCCGTGGTCACCCGGTCCGGCATGCGGCGTTCCAGTTCGCGTCCGGCGGCGATGGCGGCCCGTCTCACCTCGGTGAACGTCCACTGCGGTGCGATGGGGACGAAGACATGGATGCCCCGGCCGCCGGAGGTCTTGGGCCAGCCGCGCAGCCCGTGGTCGTCGAGCACGGACCGCAGCTCGTGGGCGGCCCGGACCGCGTCGGCGTAGTCCGTTCCCGGCTGCGGGTCGAGGTCGATGCGCAGCTCGTCCGGGTGGTCGGTGTCGGCGCTGCGGACCGGCCAGGGGTGGAAGGTGAGCGTGCCGAGGTTGGCCGCCCAGATGACGGCGGCGAGCTCGGTGGGGCAGATCTCGTCGGCGGGCCGGCCGCTCGGGAAGGCGATCCGTGCCGTGGGGATCCAGTCGGGAAGGTTCTTCGGGGCCCGTTTCTGGTAGAAGAACTCGCCGTCGACGCCGTCGACGAAGCGCTGGAGGGTGGTGGGCCGGTCGCGCAGGGCGCGGGTGATGCCGGGGCCCACTGCCAGGAAGTACTCGGCCACGTCCCTCTTGGTATAGCCCTTCTCCGGGAAGTAGACCTTGTCCGGATTGGAGAGCCGTACGGCCCGTCCGTCGGCTTCGAGCTCCACTGCTTTCACCGCTGCACCCATGACGGTCACGGTAGGCCGGGCTCACATATGCCGCATATCGGGAGACTTACGCCCGGTCATGCGTGAGAATCGGGCCATGGATCTGCCGGTGATGCCTCCTGTGAAGCCGATGCTCGCCAAGTCCGTGTCCAGGATCCCGCCCGGCATGCAGTACGAGGCCAAGTGGGACGGCTTCCGCGCGATCGTGCACCGGGACGGCGAGGAGGTGGTGATCGGCAGCCGCACCGGCAAGCCGCTCACCCGCTACTTCCCCGAGCTGGTCACCGCGGTCCGGGACAATCTGCCGCCGCGCTGTGTGATCGACGGCGAGATCGTGATCGCGTACGACGGACGGCTCGACTTCGACCGGCTCAGCGAGCGCATCCACCCCGCCGATTCCCGGGTGCGGCTGCTCGCCGAGCAGACCCCGGCCAGTCTGGTCGCCTTCGACATCCTCGCGGTGGGGGACGATTCGCTGCTCTCCACCCGGCAGTCCGACCGCCGCGCCGTGCTGGAGGCGGCCCTGTCCGGCGCGTCGGCGCCCGTCCATCTCGCCCCGGCGACCACGGACCCGGCCCTCGCCCAGGAGTGGTTCGAGCGGTACGAGGGTGCGGGGATCGACGGTGTGGTGGCCAAACCGCTCGATCTGCCGTACCGCCCCGACACCCGGGTGATGTACAAGATCAAGCACGAGCGGACCGCCGACTGTGTGGTGGCGGGGTACCGCTTCCACAGGAGCGGCCCGGTCGTCGGCTCGCTGCTGCTCGGCCTGTACGACTCCGGGGGCGTGCTTCAGCACGTCGGGGTCTGTGCGGCCTTCTCGATGAAGCGCCGCGAGGAGCTGGTCGCGGAGCTGGAGCCGCTGCGCGTCGATTTCTCCGGCCACCCGTGGGCGGCCTGGGCCGACGCCGAGGCGCACGAGCGCGCCCGGCTGCCCGGGACGCAGAGCCGCTGGTCCGGGAAGAAGGACCAGTCGTGGGTGGCGCTGCGCCCGGAGCGGGTCTGCGAGGTGGCGTACGACCACATGGAGGGCGACCGTTTCCGGCACACCGCCCAGTTCCGCCGGTGGCGGCCTGACCGCACCCCCGGCAGCTGCACCTACGCGCAGCTGGAAGAGGTGGTGCGGTACGACCTGGCGGAGGTGCTGTCAGCCGGTGGGATCTGAGCCCGGCGGCGTGGCGCACGGGTCCTCGCCGGCCGTCGGGTCGGGTTCCGGGGTCTCGGTGGCTCCGGACGTCTCGGTCGGGTCCGGTGACGTCGAGCCCGTCGGGCAGCCGGGGCCCGGCTCCGAGGTGCCGGGGTCGGGGCTCGTACCGGGGTCCGGAGTGGCCGATCCGCTGTCGGTCGGGTCGGGTGAGCCGGTGCCGGAGTCGGTGGGGTCCGGTGAACCGGTCGGCAATCCGGAGGGCTTCGGGGTGGTCGACGGGGAGGGCTGATGCGAACCGCCGGGCTGCGGGCCCACTATGATCCCGCCGTCCGGGGCGCCGGGGCCGCCGACGGGGTGCTTCGGCTTGTTGGGTCCGCCCGCGCCGGGGCTCTCGGGGACGGTGCCCTTGCCGTCGGCCACCGGGTGGATGCCCTTGCGGTAGAACTCCAGCCAGGACAGCACGGTGCGCAGATAGGTGTCCGAGTGGTTGTAGCTGAGGATCGCCCGGTCCAGATCCACCTTCACCGACAGATCGCGCGGTCCGGCGCAGAGGTAGTAGCCGGCGGCGAGTGCGGCGTCGTAGATGTTGCCCGGGTCGCGGCGGCCGTCACCGTTTCCGTCCTTGCCCCAGTGGGCCCAGGTCGAGGGGATGAACTGCATCGGGCCGACCGCCCGGTCGTAGGTCCGGTCGCCGTCGTACGCGCCGCCGTCGGTATCCGGGATATTGGCGAATCCCGCACCGTTGAGGACCGGTCCGAGGATCGGGGTGAGCGTCGTGCCATGGGCGTCGACGCGTCCGCCGCCCGCCTGGCCGGACTCGACCTTGCCGATCGCCGCGAGTAACTGCCACGGCAGCCGGCATCCGGGGTCGGTCCGCCCGAGCGCGCTCTCCGCCTTGCGGTAGGCGGCGAGCACCGTGGCCGGGATGCCCGCCTCGGCCCACGACCGGGCGACGGCCGGGCCCTGCTTCTCACCTGCCTTCGGCGGCTTCGGCGACTGGAGCGGCGGCAGTTCGGTGTGGTACGAGTCGTCGTTGGGTACGTGCGACCACTTGACCTCCTCGGCCTCCGGGCGCTCCTTCGGCGCCGCTTCGTGACCGACGAGTCCCGGTGCCTGGGACGCGGTGAGCGCGGCCATCGCGGCGACCGCGGCCGCCGTGCCACTGAGTCCGCGGCGCATCGTGCCGTTGAACCTCATGTGTGCTCCCCTCTCCCCCGGGTCACCGGGTGAACGTGTCGATGGCGGAGATCCGCCAGGTGTTGCCGCGGCGAACGGCGTCCACGGCGAACATGGCCGCCGCGTACGTCGTCTCGTCCGACTTGCCGGTACGGGTGTTGCTCTGGTCGGCGAAGATCAGCAGCCGGGCCCGGTCGCCGTCGAGGAGCTCCACACCGCTGTCGGTGACGGTCGTGGTCAGCACCAGCTTCTGTTTCTGCCCCTGGGCGCGGACCTGGGCGAGCATGTCCTTGTGCTGCTGCACCGCCTTGCCGACCAGATGGGTCGCGGCCGCCTGTTCGGACGTGTCCGGCGAGGCGTAGTTGTACGAGAACACCGCGCCGACGGCGTCGGCGATCCGGCCCTTCACCTCGCTGGTGCGGCTGATGTCGGTGAGGGCGGTGTTCTGCCGGGACGGGTCGTCGCGCAGGCTGCCGGCCGAGGTGAACGCCCAGGCGGCGAAGGCCCCGAGCAGCACGGTGAGGGCGCAGAGAACGGCGGGCAGCCGGACCCGGAGGCGGGTGCGCCGCTCGCCTCCCGGTTCCGTCTTCTCCCGGGCCCCGGCCGCTGCCGGATCGGCGTCGTGGGTGACCTCGTCGTCCGTGACCCCGTCGTCGGTGGTGGTGTCCTTCGCGGACGGGTGCGGCACCGGCTCGTCATGGGATGTGTCCGGGTTCGCGGGCCGCGCCGGAGCGGCGGCACGTTCCGCGGCGACGGTGGCCAGGCGGCGCTGACGGTTGACGAGGTGACGGGTCGTCGACATGTCCGGGTTCCTCTCGGTGACGGGGGTGGGAATCGGTGGCGTCAGCCGGCCGTGTTGCCGACGGGTGCCTGGCCGAGGGCGCTGAGCTTCCACCCCTCGGAGGTACGGGTGAGCCGGCCGAGCATCCGGCTCTCCTTCACCGCGGGCTCGCCCTTCTGCGCGGTCACGGTGACCCGCAGCGCCACCATGACCCCGGCCTTGCCGGCCCGGTCGTCGAGTTCGGTCACCGCCCCGGACAGGATCTGGGCCGTGCTGACCGTCTTCGCCTGCTGGATCTGCTTCACGAACGCGGCACGTCCGTCGACGAGTTGCTGATGCAGTTCGCCGGTGGTGGAGTCCTCCCAGCTGTCGAGGCCCTTCGCCAGCTTCCGGTGGTCGAGCGTGTTCATGTTCTGCACGGCCTGCTCGCCCGCGGCCAGCGCTTCGTCGCGCGCCTGCGCGTACGCCGCCGACTCGTCGTGCGCGGCCTCGTAGCGGGACACTCCGCCCCAGGCCGCCGCGCCCGCCGCCGCGACCGTCAGCACGACCGCCGCCGCCGTCAGCGGGTTCCTCGTCATCCGTACCCGTGCCATCGCTGTCTCTCCCCTGCCGGCCGATCCGTACCTGGTTGTGCGCGTGCGGTCGCTGCTGTCTATCTGGCGGTGATCTCGACCACGGTCCAGTGGCCGTCCCGCAGTTGGGCGGTGACCGAGAGCTGTGCCGCCGCCGTGGTGGCCGGCTTGTCCTCCCGCTCGTAGACCTGGTCGAGGAAGACCAGCAGGTGGGCGCTGTCGTCCGTCAGCCGGGTCACTCCGGCGCGTACGACATGGGTGGTCAGCGTCAGCTTCTGGTCCGCGGCCTGCTTCTCGACCTGGCCGAACAGGGCGGCGTACTGCTGGAGCGCCTTGCCGGCCAGGAGCTGCTTCGCCGACTCCTTGGTGACGGCGGTGGCCTGCGGGCTGTACGAGAAGACCTTGCCTAGTGCGTTGCTGACATCGCCCGCGACCCGGGTGGTCGCCTCGCTGTCGGTCAGCGCGTGATTCGAGGTGGCGGGGGTGTCGCGCAGTGCCCTGCCCTCGACGAAGAGCGCGCCGCCGGCCGCGAGCAGTGCGACGACCAGGACGGCTGCCACGATGCGCGGCCACCGCCGGGCGGGTCCGGACGGGTCCGGCCGAGGCCGGTCCAAGTCGGCGACCGCGCCGGGTTCTTCGGCCTCCTCGGCGTCCCGTGTGTCCGTGTCCGTTTCGGTACTCACGACCGCTGTCCCTCCCCGCTCGTTCATGCGCCGCTCCCGACCGGTATCGCCGAGAGCGCCTTGACCTTCCAGCCGTCCGGGGTCCGGGCCAGCGTGGCCTCGAAGCGCTTGCGTTCGGTGCCGCCCTTTCCGGTGCGCGGGGTGACCTCGACATCGACGGTCGCGATCATCTCGGCCGTCCCGGTCCGCTCGTCGAGCGCGGTGAGCGCCGCGTCGGTGACCTTCCCGCGTGCGGTGGCACCGGACTTGGTCAGCTCCTTCGCGTCCTTGCTCCGGGTGCGTCCCAGCTGGTCGTGGAGCGGCCCGGTCGAGGAGTCGAGCCAGGCGCCGAGGCCGGCGTCCACGCTCCTGGCGTCCTTGGCGTCGAGGCTGTTCAGCCGGGCGAGGTGGTGCTTCCCCTCGGCCAGCGCGACATCACGGTTCTTCGCGTACGCCAGGCTGTCGTCGCCGCGCGCCCGGGCGTACGACCAGCCGCCGAGGGCGCAGACCAGCACGGCGGCGAGCAGCACCGTCCAGCCGGTCAGGGCCCTGGTCCGGGATGTCATCGGCCGCCTCCCTGTCCGAGTCCCAGCAGTCCGGCCATGCCGTCCTCGGCCGTCGGGGCCTGGCCGGTGACACCGAGCGCCCCCGGGAGCCGGTCCGCAAAGTCGCGTCCCAGCAGCATGGAACCGGGTCTGGCGGGCTCGGGCACGGCGCCGCCCTTCGGCGCGTTCGCGCTGCCGCGGACGTTGATGCCGGTGCCGGGCGACGAGGTGCAGCGGGCCTTGGTGTTGACGGGCGGTCCGGCCGTGGTGTCCAGGCCGGTGCGGTAGACCGTGCCGCCGTATCCGGCGGTGCAGGGCAGCGGTTCGAAGAAGGTGACCGACATGCCGAACCGGGCGCCGTTCTCGTCGATCGCACTGGCCCCGGCGGCCGCCACCGCGGGCAGTTTCACCAGGAGTTCCTCCATGCCGCGCTGCCGGGTGACGGCGACCTCGGAGGTGGTGAGGAGGTTGGCGACGACGACGCCGAAGCTCGGGTCGAGATCCCGCAGCAGTCCGCTGATCTGCCCGGTCGCGTCGGGGGCGACCGCGATCAACTTGCGCAGATCGGTGTCGGATCCCTTGAGCTGGGCGGCCAGTTCCTTGGCACCGGAGGCGAAGCCCTTGAGCGCTTCGCCCTGTTCGGCCTGGGTGCGCAGCACGGTCCGGCCATCGGCCATCAGCCGGGTGTTGACCGGCAGCGCGTCGTCCGCCGCCTGAACGAATTCACTCCCGGTGTCCAGCAGCACCTGGAGGTCGTCGCCGCGCCCTTCGAACGCGGTGCCGAACTCGTCGACGACGGTGCGCAGGGATTCCAGATCGACCGAGCCCGCCAGGTCGTTGACGCTGGTGAGGACATTGGTGACGGGGGCGGGGACGGTGGTGTCGGCCTGGTCGATGACGGAGCCGTTCGCCAGGTACGGGCCCTCGGTGCGGGTGGGCCGCAGATCGACGTACTGCTCGCCGACCGCGGAGAGGCTGGCGACGATCGCCTTGAGGCCGTCCGGGATCTTCGGGGCGTCCTTCTCGATGCGCAGTTCGGCCTCGACCCCGTCGTCGGTGAGCTCGATCGGCCCGACCCGGCCCACCGAGACGCCGCGGTAGGTGACGTTGGAGTGGGTGTACAGCCCTCCGGTGCGCGGGAGTTGGACCGTGACGGTGTAGTAGCTGCGCAGGCCGATGTAGTGGCCGAGGTCGGCGTACCGCACCCCGAGGTAGCCGAGCACAAGCACCGCGATGATCAGGAAGGAGATGTTCTTGAGCCGGATGGCGAGGGTGATCATCGGCTGCTCCCGTTCGTGCCCGCCGTCGGGATCTGGGGAAGAGGCAGCGGCGGCGTCCGGCCGGAGGCGCTCGAACCGGCCCCGGCCTGCGGAGGCGCCGCCGGTACGAGCGGCGGAATGAGCTGGGTGCCGGGCACGGCCGTCAGGTCCAGGTAGACATTGAGGTAGTCGCCCTTCACCCCGCGCAGCACCTCGTCCGTGAACGGGTAGGTGAGCAGCACCTGGAGGGAGTCGGGCAGGTCGCGGCCGGAGTCGGCGAGCGCCTTGAGACTGGGGGCGAGGGCCTTGAGGTCGGCGATCATGTCGGCCTTGCTCTTGTTGACCGTGTCGACGGCGACGGTGGAGAGGGTGTCGAGCGAACGCAGCATGGTGAGGAGCGAGCCGCGCTGCTTCTCCAGGACCTTCAGACCGGGGCTGAGCCCGGTGAGGACCGTGCCGACGTCCTGTTTGCGGGTGGCGAGGGTGGCGGAGAGCCGGTTCACCCCGTCGAGGGCGTCGGTGATGTCCTTCTTGTGGCCGTCCAGGTTGGTGACGAGGGTGTTGACCCGGCCGAGCATGGAGCGGAGCTGGGGCTCGCGTCCGGCGAGTGCTTTGTTGAGCTCGGTGGTGATGGTCTTGAGCTGATTGACACCACCGCCGTTGAGGAGCATCGACAGAGCACCGAAGACCTCTTCGACCTCGGGGTTCCGGTTGGTCCGGGTCAGCGGGATCCGGTCCCCGTCGGCGAGCCTGCCCTGCGCGGTGCCGCCCGCCGGGGCCGCGAGCTGGATGTACTTCTCGCCGAGGAGGCTGGACTGTTCCAGGTGGGCGTAGGCGTTGGCGGGCAGTTCGACCTCGCCGTTGACGCGCATGGTGACCTTGGCGTTCCAGCTGCCCGAGCCCAGGGAGACCTTGGTGACCCGGCCCACGGCGACATCGTTGACCTTGACCGATGCCTGCGGGGCGAGGCTGAGTACGTCAGCGAACTCCGCGGTGATCTCGTACGGGTGGTCGCCGAGGTCGGCGCCACCGGGCAGCGGCACCTGGTCGATCCCGGTGAAGGCGGGCAGGCCGGAACCGGTGACGACGAGGGCCAGGCCGATGCCCACGGCCAGCACCGCGGCGACGCCGGTCGTGCGGGCTCCGGGTCTGCGCAGCACACGGTTCATCGGTTCGCCCCCTTCTTTTCCGCGGCGGTCTTCGCCGGGGTGCCGTAGACGGTGCCGACTACCGGGAGCGGCAGGGTGGGCAGCGTCCTTCGGCGGGCGGCGTCCACCGGGGTGAGGCCGGCGAGCCCGGTGGCCTCGGTGAGCGGTCCGCCCATGGAGAGTTCGTTGAGGTTGGTGCGGCCGTTGAGCGTGCGGTTCACCGGGTCGTAGGCGTTGACGACGTTGCTCGCGGCGAGCGGCAGTGTGTCCAGTGACTCGGCGAGCGAGGCCCGCTGGTCGACCAGGGTCTGGGTGAGCGGCACCAGGGCGTCCACGTTCGCCTTCAGGGCGCCGCGGTTCTTCTGGATGAAGCCCTTGACCTGGCCCAGTGCGGTGCCCAGTTCCTTCAGCGCGGCGCCGAGGTTCTCCTTGTCGTCGGCGAGGAACCCGGTGACCGAGTTGAGCTGCTGTTCGGCGGCGCGCACATTGCCGTCGTTGTTCTTCAGCACGGTGGTGAAGGTCTGGAGGTGGGACAGCGTGTCGAAGAGGTTCCCGCTGCTCTTGTCGAGGGTCTTGGTGGCCTTGCCGAACTGCTCGATGGAGTTCCCGATGGCCTTTCCGTTGCCGTCGAGGTTCTTGGCCCCGGTGTCGAGGAGTCCGGAGAGCGCTCCGTCGGCGTTGGCTCCGTCGGGGCCGAGGGCCTTGGAGAGCTCGGTGATGGAGTCGTACAGCTGGTCCACCTCGACGGGGGTGGCGTTGTTCGCGGCCGGCAGTACGGCGTGGTCGGCGATCTGCGGTCCGCCGTCGTAGGCGGGCGCGAGCTGGATGTAGCGGTCGGCGACGAGGCTGGGGGCGACGACCACGGCGTGCGCCTCCTTGGGGACCTTGACGCCCTTGTCGACCCGCAGGGTCACCTCGACCTCCTTCCCCCGCGGCGTGACCGATTCGACCCGGCCGACCCTGACGCCGAGGATCCGCAGGTCCGATCCGGCGTACACACCGGTGGCCTGGTCGAAGTAGGCGGTGATGGTCGTCGTTCCCTCGTCGTCCATGGCCATCACACCGGTGGTGGCCGCGACGGCCACCAGGGCGAGTCCGGCGCCGATGCCGACGATGCGCTTCATTCTCATGTCAGCGGCCGCCTTGCTGCTTGGGTGGCTTGCACTCGGGTCCCGCCGGTGTGCCCGCGGGCACGTAGTTCTTCGGGACGATTCCGCAGACGTAGTTGTCGAACCAGCGGCCGCTGCCGAGGGTGTTGCCGACGAGCCGGCTGTACGAGCCGGCGAGCGAGAGCACCTTGTCGAGACTCTTGCGGTTCTTCACCAGTACCGCGGTGACCCTGCCGAGCGAGTCCAGGGTGGGCTTCAGCTGCTTGTTGTTGTCCTGTACGAGGCCGGTGAGCTGGGTGCCCAGATTCCGGGTGCCGGTGAGCAGCAGGTGGATGGAGTCGCGGCGTGCCTGGATCTCGCCCAGGAGCAGATTGCCGTCCTCCAGCAGGGTCTCGAAGCTGCTCTTCTTGTCGGCGAGCGTCTTGGTGAGCTGCTTGCTTCCCTTGAGGAGGGTGGCGAGCTCGGCGTCCCGTTCGGAGACGGTCTTCGAGAGGGCGGAGAGCCCGTCGGCCGCGCTCTTCACGTCCGGCGGGGAGTCCTTGAAGGTGTCGGAGATCGTCTCGAAGCTCTTGGCGAGCTGTGCGGTGTCGATCTCGCCGATGGTCTCGCCGAGTCCGTTGAACGCCTGGGTGACGTCGTACGGGGAGGTGGTGCGGCTCGCCTTGATGCGCTCGTGCGGGTCCTGCGGGGCGTTGCCCAGCGGGTCGACGGCGAGGTACTTCTCGCCGAGCAGGGTCTTGATGGCGATGCCCACGGTGGAGGAGTTGCCGATCCAGGCGTCCTTGACCTTGAAGGTGACCTTCACCTTGGGGCCGTCGAGCGAGACTCCGGTGACCTCGCCGACCTTCACTCCGGCGACGCGCACCTCGTCGCCCTCGCTCAGTCCGGCGGACTCGGTGAAGTCGGCGCTGTAGGTGGTGCCGCCGCCGATGAAGGGCAGCGTGTCCACGCGATAGGCGCCCAGGCCGATGAGGGCGAGGACGAGCAGCCCGACGACGGCCACGGCGACGGGGTTGCGTTCCCGTACGGGTTTGATTCTCATGCCTGGCACCTCGGCTTCCTGACCTCGATGCCGGTGGGCGGGGCGCTGCCGTCCTCGGTCGTCACTCCGCCGACCTTGGCCTCGCAGAGGTAGAGGTTGAGCCACGAGCCGTACGAGGTGAGCCGGCTGATCGCCGCCATCTTCGCCGGGGTCTTCTGCAGGAAGTTCTCGATCTGCAAAGTACCCTTGCCCAACTGGTCGGAGAGCCGCCCGAGTTGCTTGATGTCGGCCTTGAGCGGCGCCCGGCCGTCTTCGAGGAGGTCCGCGGTGACGGTGGTGAGCGCGCCCATGGCGGTGACCGCCTCGCCGAGCGGTTTGCGGTCGCCGGCGAATCCGGTGACGAGTTTCTGCAGGGTGACGACGAGGTCGTCGAAGCCGGCCTCGCGGTCGTTGACGGTCTTCAGGACCGTGTTGAGGTTCTTGATCACCTCGCCGATCACCTTGTCCTTCGCGGCGACCGTGCCGGTCAGCGAACCGACGTGCGAGAGGATGCTGTCCACGGTGCCGCCCTCGCCCTGGAGCACCTGGACGATGGAGCCGGCCAGCTGGTTGACGTCGGGCGGGGAGAGTCCTTCGAAGAGCGGCTGGAAGCCGTTGAAGAGCTGGGTGAGGTCGAGCGCCGGGGTGGTGCGGGAGAGCGGGATGGTCGCTCCGGCGGCGAAGCTCCTGCCGACCGGCCCGGCCCCCTGGTCGAGGTCGATGTAGCGCTGACCGACCATGTTGAGGTACTTGATCGAGGCGGTCACCGAGGCGGGGAGCCTGCGCCCCTTGCGGACGGCGAAGCCGACCTCGGCGAGCCTCTTGTCGGCCACCTCGATGGACTCGACCTGTCCGACCTTGACCCCGGCGATCCGGACGCTGTCGCCGACGACCAGCCCGGTGGCGTCGGTGAACCTGGCCCGGTACGTGGTGGTGTCGCCGACGCCCGTGTTGGCGATGGACAGCGCGAGCACGGTGGTGGCCAGAACGGTCACCAGGATGAAGACGATCGATTTCGCGAGCGGACCGGCGAGAGAGCGGCGCTTCACTTGAGCTTCACCTCCGCACCGCGGAAGGCCGGACCGATGAGCACGCTGCTCCAGTCGGGCAGGGTCTGCGGCTGGACTTTCAGTGAGGGAGCGACCAGCTCGTTGACGAGTTGGCTCTCCTGCGGGGAGTTGGGCATGCCGAGAGCGGACTGCGGGGCCGACGGCGCCGCGCCGGCCGGCTCGGTGCCGGGTGGGGTGACCGGAGTCGCCGTGCGGGTGTCCGCGGTCGGCACGGACCCGCCCACGTACGGCACGGAGTAGCAGTGCGGTCCGCCGGTCGCGTTGTAGACGGGGGTGTCCTTGCCGGGCACGTATTTACCCCGGGACTTCACGGACTTGAGGGTGACATGGAGTCCGGGCCGGTCGGTGCCCTTGCCGAGCGCCTTGTCCATGGCCGGGACGAAGCCGGCCATGGTCCGCAGGGTGCAGGGGAATTCGTCGGAGTACTTCGCCAGCAGTTCCAGCGTCGGCCTGCTCGCGGCGGACAGCCGGATCAGGTTGTCCTTGTTCTCCCGCAGGAACGAGGTGAGGTCCTGGGCGGAGGCGGTCGTGGACCCGTACAGTCCGGCGAGTTGCGCCTGCTGCTCGGCGATGGTGCCGCTGGTGGTGGTGAAGTCGGTGAGCGCGTCGAGGACGTCGGGTGCGGCGTCGCCGTACACCTTGCTCACCTTGACGAGTTCCTTGATGTCGGCGTTGAGCGTGGGGAGCTGGGGGTTGAACTTCGCCAGGTGGGCGTCGAGCGTGACAAGGGTGTCGCCGAGCTTCTCACCGCGCCCTTCGAGTGCCTGGGAGACCGCGCCCAGGGTGGCGGCGAGCTTCTCCGGCTTGACGGCGGTCAGCAGCGGCAGCACGTTGTCGAGGACTTCTTCCAGCTCGATCGCGTTGCTGGAGCGGTCCTGCGGAATGACGGAACCGGCCCGCAGCGTCCGGGTGGACGGCATCGCGGGCGGTACGAGTGCGACGAACCGTTCCCCGAAGAGCGTGGTGGGCAGCATCTGGGCGGTCACGTCGGCCGGTATCCGGTCGAGCTTGTCGGGATCGATGGCCAGGGTGAGCCGGGCCCCGTCCCCGTCCGCCGCGATGCCGCGGACCTGGCCGACGACGACGCCGCGCAGCTTCACATCGGCGTTGTCGTGCATCTCGTTGCCGACGCTTCCGGTGCGTACGGTCACGGTGGCATCGTCGGTGAAATCCTTCCGGTACACCGAGACCGAGACCCATACGAGCACGGCGGGCACGAGGAGGAAGGTGACTCCGGCGAGTCTGCGGCGGACGGTCTGCGTCCGGTGGGAGTTCATCAGCCGGCCACCTTCACCGTCGTGGTCGCGCCCCAGATGGCCAGGGAGAGGAAGAAGTCGGTGACGCTGATGAGCACGATGGCGTTGCGCACCGACCGCCCCACCGCGACGCCCACACCGGCGGGCCCGCCGGTGGCATGGAAGCCGTAGTAGCAGTGGGCGAGGATCACCATCACGCTGAAGATCAGCACCTTGAGCACCGACAGCAGCACGTCGTCCGGGGAGAGGAAGAGATTGAAGTAGTGGTCGTACGTGCCCGCGGACTGCCCGTTGAACAGGACCGTGATGTAGCGGGACGCGAGGTACGAGGAGAGCAGCCCGATCGCGTACAGCGGGATGATCGCGACGACCCCGGCGATGATCCGGGTGGAGACGAGGTACGGCATGGACCGCACCCCCATCGCCTCCAGTGCGTCGACCTCCTCGTTGATCCGCATCGCGCCGAGCTGGGCGGTGAAGCCGGCGCCCACGGTCGCGGAGAGCGCGAGTCCGGCGACGAGCGGGGCGATCTCGCGGGTGTTGAAGTAGGCGGAGATGAAGCCGGTGAAGGCGGAGGTGCCGATCTGGTTGAGGGCCGCGTATCCCTGGAGGCCGACGACGGTGCCGGTGAAGAGGGTCATCGCGACCATCACGCCGATGGTGCCGCCGATGACGCCCAGACCACCACTACCGAAGGCCACTTCGGCCAGCAGCCGCTGGACCTCGCGCAGATAGCGGCGCAGGGTTCGCGGCACCCAGATCAACGCGCGCACATAGAAGGTGAGTTGTTCACCGGATCGGTCGAGCCAGCTGAGCATCGACATCGGTCAGCTCCCCTTCGCGGGGACGATCTGGAGGTAGATCGCCGTGAGGACCGTGTTCACGAAGAACAGCAGCATGAAGGTGATGACGACGGACTGGTTGACCGCGTCACCGACGCCCTTGGGGCCGCCGCGCGGGTTGAGTCCGCGGTAGGCGGCGACGATGCCCGCGATGAAGCCGAAGATCAGCGCCTTGACCTCGCTGATGTACAGGTCGGGGAGCTGGGCGAGGGCGGAGAAGCTCGCCAGGTAGGCCCCGGGAGTGCCGTGCTGGAGGATCACGTTGAAGAAGTAGCCGCCCAGCGTGCCGACGACGGAGACGAGTCCGTTCAGCAGTACGGCGACCAGCATGGTGGCGAGGACGCGCGGGACGACGAGGCGCTGGATGGGCGAGACCCCCATGACCTCCATCGCGTCGAGTTCCTCACGGATCTTCCGTGAACCAAGGTCCGCGCAGATGGCCGAGCCCGCGGCGCCGGAGATCAGCAGGGCCACGATGATGGGGCTGGCCTGCTGGATGACTGCCAGGACGCTGGCACCGCCGGTGAACGACTGGGCGCCGAGCTGCTGGGTCAGCGAGCCGACCTGGAGGGCGATGACCGCGCCGAACGGGATCGAGACGAGCGCCGCGGGCAGGATGGTGACGCTGGCGACGAACCAGAACTGCTCGATGAACTCCCGTACCTGGAAGGGCCGCCGGAAGACCTCCCGGCTCACGGTCGCGGCCAGCGAGAACAGCTTCCCGGTCTCGCGCAGCGGGGCGAGCAGCCGGTTCGCGGGCTTCTGCTCCGGCTGCTGCGGCGCCGTCGCGGCGGACACATCGGCCGGTGGCGGCTCGGGGGGCAGTACCGGCAGGGGAGCCGTCACGGGCGTCCACCGCCCACGGCCGGGGTGTAGCTCTTCATGATGGCCGTGCGGGCGGCCTCGGGCAGCTGGCCCATCATCGACAGGACCCGTTCCCGGCGGCGCATGGCGGCCTGTCGTACGGGCATGCCGGGCGACGGCTCCAGCTGCGGTACGACGGTGCGCGGCCCGTTGGCGGAGCTGATGCCGACTCCGTAGCCGCTCACCTCCTCGGCGGCGAGAGTCGCGGCGTCCTTCTCCTCGGCCATGCCGATGGGTCCCTCACGGCGCCCCGCGAGGAACTGGGCGACCACGGGCACCTCGCTGGTGAGCAGCACCTCGCGCGGCCCGAAGGTGACGAGGTTGCGGCGGAACAGCATGCCCATGTTGTCCGGGACGGTGGCCGCGATGTCGAGGTTGTGGGTGACGATCAGCATCGTCGCGTCGATCTGTGCGTTGAGATCGATGAGCAGCTGGGAGATGTAGGCGGTGCGGACCGGGTCGAGTCCGGAGTCCGGTTCGTCGCAGAGAATGATCTGCGGGTCCAGGACGAGGGCGCGGGCCAGGCCGGCCCGTTTGCGCATTCCGCCGGAGATCTCGCCCGGCAGTTTGTCCTCGGCCCCCAGGAGACCGACGATGTCGATCCGCTCCATGACGATCCGCCGGATTTCCGATTCCTTCTTGCGGGTGTGTTCACGCAAGGGGAACGCGATGTTGTCGAAGAGCGACATCGATCCGAAGAGGGCGCCGTCCTGGAACATGAGCCCGAAGAGTTTGCGGGTCTCCATGATCTCGCGTTCCGGGCTGTTCACCATGTCGACGCCGTTGATGAGGACGCGACCCTGCTCGGGCTTGAGCAGACCGATGATGGATTTCAGGAAGACGGTCTTTCCGGTGCCGGAGGGCCCGAGCATCACGCTCACTTCACCGGCGGGCAGTGTGAGGGTGACGTCCTGCCAGATGTTCTGCTTGCCGAAGGACTTCGTGAGGCCTTCGACGACTACTTCGATTCCCATCGGCCCTCCTTCGAAGTTGTTGTGAACGAAGTCATCTGTCAGCGCTCCGGCTCTGAGAAATCCAATGGCGGCTCGTCACACATGCACCAGGAGGCGCACGCTATGTCCGTCGAAACCGCCAGGACAAGCCGTTGAACAGCGGAAATCAACGAATCCGGGGCTCGGCGCGGTTCACTTGTCACCGAGTGACAAAGCCCTCCGGCTGCTTTGTCGGAATCTGCGCAAGGTCTCCGGCGCGCGGACCGGGGCTCCTCGGCCGGCAAGGCCGGATCCTTCGGGGCTCCAGAGGTACCGAACGAGCAGCCACGGATACGTTTCCCCGCTGCTCAACCGGGACGCTACGGCCCGGTAACCTGGCTTAGCAATACCGGTTCGCCATCTTTTTGCACGACGCTTCACGGCATTCTTTGTTTTTGTGAGCGAGTGAGTATTGCGTACCGCGCACTTGTCGGTAAGTGAGCCATCCGGCGCACCGGTGCGAAAGCGCCCGCCCCGCCCGGCAGAATGCGCCGGGCGGGGCGGGCGGCATCACTGATTTCCGTACTCCGCGAAGTGAGGTACGGAAGGCTTGCTTACCGCGCCACTCCTGCGTGCCAGCTCTCCGACAGCAGTCGGCCGGCGTTGGGCGCCGCCGCGCCGGGGGAAGCCAGGCCCCCCGTGTACGTGGCGGCGTTGTTGAGCACCAGGTTGTTCTTTCCGGCCGCCGACGGGAGCGCCGTCTTCAGGTTGACCGCCCAGTTCAGCTCGCCGAGGGTGAGGGGCCCGCAGCCGCTCACCCCGGGGACGGCGAAGGCCGCGTCGCCCTGGGAGTTTCCGGTCAGATCGATGCGGTTGAGCAGACCACCGTTGTTCGCCGTGCCGTTGGCGTCGAAGCGCTTGCTGGCCACGGCCGGCTGGGTGAGGTTCTGCGGGCGCAGCACGATCGGGTCGGAGGTGGTCCCGATGTAGCACTTCGACCCCAGGAAGGGGTTCTCCAGATGGATGCGGACCGGAATGTCGACGATCGTCTTCCCGCTCTGCATCCCGGCGACCACGTCGAAGTTCCTGGGGGTGCCGGCCGACTGCACGGTGGCGACGACCCGGTTGAGGCTGTTGTCCGTCAACTGCTTGCAGATGTCCGAGACCACCGGAATCCCGCTCGGACACATGAGGCCGAGCAGACCCCCGGGGATCTCCGTCGGCGCTCCCACGATCGCCCCGCCCGCGGGCGGCACGATCCTGGACTCGCCCGTCGCCGTGTTCCGTACGACACCGAACTGGAGGTCGTTCGCACCGGTCGTCGCCAGGGTGTTGCCGAGCTTGATGGACCCGCTCTCGGAGTGCGAGGCCACGCAGATCGCGATGTCCGTCCGGCCGTCGGCAGCCAGCATGGCCGGGTCGTCGACCGGACACCGGCTGAAGGGCACCCAGTGGCCGTTCATCTCCTGGGCGGAGGCGGCGCTCGCCGGCGAGGTGCTCAGCGGAATGCCGACGGCCACCGCCATCAGCGCGCCGAGGAGAGCGGGTCTGACACTTTTCGGGGCAGCTCGCATGGTTCGTCCAGCCTTTCTGGGGATCCGGGAGTCAGCGCTTGCGGAACAGCTCTCAGCGTTCGGGCTTGGGCTTCGGCGGCTCGGGACAGTTCGCCGGAACACCTTCGACGCACAGCGGGGACTGCATCATTTTCGTGTAGTTGCCTTTTCCGGAGACCGAGGCGGTGAAGAGGTTGTCGAGATCCTCCGTGACGCCGCATCCGGTGAACGGCGGCACATCCGCGTAGCCGGTCAGGGGTCCCCCGGTCTTCACGGTGTAGCCCTCGGGGCCACCCGCGCCGGACGCCCCCTTGCCGACCAGTTCCAGCTTCATCGGGCTCGCACTGCGGCAGTTGGGGCCGACGTCCAGCGGCTCCCCGTTGACCTCCACGTCGTAGAGGCGTGCGCGCACGGGAGCGATGGCGGTCGTCGTCTCCTTGTACTTCTTGGTATCGGGGTCGGGGGCCGAGTCGCCCAGTGTTCCGATGTCGATCCTGCCTTCGAGGACCAGTTCCACCTTCGCCGTCGTCGGCATGAAACCGAAGGTGAGGAAGGTGGCCTCGGCCGGCGGCATCTGGGCCCTGCCCTTGTAGTCGAGCGTGCCGTCGGTGGTCAGCCAGCTCTTCACGCCCGTCGGGCATTTGAGGAAGGATACGGATGTGTTCAGGTTGAGGCGAAGATGCCCGGGGTCGCTGAACTTGATCGCTCCGGCCAGTTTGTTGACGTTGGAGTATCCCGCCATGTAACCGTGTGCCGCCTTGGGCACCTGCGGGATCGGACCGGTCATGACCGTGCAGTCGGCGGGTGGCTGCACGCCCCCCGGCGACAGGGCCGCCGCCCGTCCCGCCTTCGCGCCGCCGGCACGGTCGGGGGTGGTGCCCCCGGACGGCTCGGGGGCGGCCCCGGAAGGCCGCGGGGTTCCGGTCTGCGAGGGAACGCTGACCGTGGCCAGCTCCGCGCTCTGGTCCGGATCGACCTTGCACGAGAAGGCCAGCGGGGGCGGTGCCTCCCCGACTCCCTCCGCGGCCCGCAGGGCGAGGCCCACGTCCAGTTGCCCCAGGGCGAAGAGCACGTCGCCGCTGGATCTCGGCGTGATCGTCGGTACCTCGCCCGTCGCGCGCAATGCGATGTCCCCCGCGGCGGGGAGAGAGGACTCCGGGATCTCCAGCCCTTGCCAGGGCACATCCGTCGACTCGCCCCGCTGCGAGACCTCGGTCAGCACCCGCGCGGATCCCGAAACGGCCGCCGGTTCGGCCCCCGGCGCCGCGGAGAAGGCGGAACGCGGAAGCTCGAAGGACAGGGCCACGTCCCGGAGTTGGATCGCCGTCCCGATGCTCGTGGTCACCGGCAACTCCGCTGTGATGTGCACCGGGACCGGCTGCGCGCCGGAGGGAAGGTCACAGGTGTAGGCGATGTCCGCCTCGGCGGTCCGGGTGTCGGTCGCGGCTCCCGTGCCCGGCATGAAGCCCGCCACGAGCGCCACCGCACCGACCGCGGCGAAGCGTGCGGTGCGCCGCGGGTCCGTGGTCCTTGTTCTCATCTCGACATACCTGCCGTCGTCTCGGTGCTCGGCACTCGTGCGTGGGATGCGAAGGGGCGGGCCGACGTCGGGCCGCGGGGAGGAGGAGAACCTCCGCTCCGCGGCCCTTCCTTGCCACTGGCGCCGGCCCGGTTCGGTTACGGCGAGGTGATGGTGAGCGGCGCGGCGACCTTGTACGTCGCGTCGAACGTGGCCGAGTCACCCGCGTTGAGCAGCCCCGCGCAGTTGTCGGCGCTGTCCACCTTCAGGCCGGAGCCGTTGTTGATGTCGAGTTCGCCCGTGGAGTTGGTGTAGGTCACGTTGTTCACGGACCCGGAGATCACGGCCTTGCAGGTGCCCAGGATGGTGTCACCCGTCAGATTGACCTTGACCCCGGTCAGGCTCCCCGAGGTGACGCCACCGCTGTATGTGCTCGCATCGATGCTGATGACAGCACCCGGTGCGAGTACGGCCGTGAAGTTCGAGCCGAGCGGTCCGGGGCACGGGCTGGCCGTGGAACCCCAGGCGGCGGCGGTGATCTTCGCGAGGCCGACGCCGGAGGGGTACGTCCCGCTGGGAGCGGTGCCACTGGCGGTGCCCACCGAGCAGTCCACCTGCTGGCTGGTGTTGGTGTCGACCAGGGTCGCCACCGTGCCGGCCTTGAGCGAGGCCGTGAAGGTGCCGTTCGCATTGGGGTTGACCACGGTCCACTGCGCGAGGGCAGTGGCCGAGGCCGACGTGGCGGCGAAGCCGAACGCGGCTGCGGCGACGGTCGTGGCGAACAACGCTCGTCTGAGGGTGTTTCTCACGGAACATACCTCCGGGAAGTGGAGTTGGACGTACCCGATTACCCCGCACCACACCCTGGGAATGGGCCGGCACGAGGGCGGCTCACATCGTGGAACGCAGAAGTCGATGGACTCGACTGCGTGATCGAACTCCGTGCGGATCGAACGTTACGAGCCAGTAGCCCAACGCGGCAATACCCGGTGCAGAAATTCCCGCACCCTCTCGATAAACGCATTCCGCCTTAGCGAGAACTCAGCAGATCGCCACGATTTTCTATACGAAAGTGAGTAGTTACGGCCGTGTCATGCGCCCGGGATCCCGCCGGACACTCACCCCGGGCGCAGTCGAGATCGACGGGCCGCCCCGCCGAGGGCCCACGTACTCGTCGGTAAGACCGTCGCCCCCGCGGCTGAATGCCACCCCGCCACGCCGCGTTCACCGCACCGCTGAACTGCGCGGAGCACCACGGACCCCATCGACGGAGCACAGAGCGCACCCCCGCTCCCGACCCGGCGGCGGGCGCACCGCACACGACTGCCGTACGAGTCGCCGGCGGGGGTCAACCGGGCCGCCCGCCCCGTCGGCACACCCGGCCCGATCGACCCCCGCCGCGGAACGGATGACGGATTATCCATTCCGGGCGACCGGTTCTGATATCACTCCGCGAATCGAAGGATTTCCCTTCGCCCAAGAATGCGTTCTCCCTCGAATACCACACCCCGCAGGGAAACGGACGACCGCGGTCCGTTGCCATCGCAGCGTCCGGGAGAATGCACACCACTTGCACGAACCCACACCAATCCCCCGGACAGGCATTCGTTACCCACGGTTACTTACTTGTCGCGGGGAGAGCGGAAGTCCGAAAAATATTGTCCGGAAGTGAGCACTCCCGCCTCACCTGCATCGGAGCAACGAAATGGGTCCGCAATGTGTGCCCCTTGCACTTCGATCTTGTCCAAGTGGTGGGCACAACCGCTCACTTGGTCTATCTTCATCGCGAACTTGGTACGCACCTGTCGGTTCGTGGGAGCGCTTTCCCCACCGCCTGACCCCCCACCGGGCGCCGGAGAGCAAGGGGACAGTCATGCCAGAACTCATACAGCCTTCGGACACGGGGGATCCGCTGGGGCCGCTCCCCCAGGAATTCGCCGCCATCATGCGACCCGAACTACCGAGCCTGATCAAGGAGATCGGCGTCGAGGTCACCCGGGCCTATCCCGAATACGCCCGGCTGCTCAGCGGCCCCAACGGTCAGGCCATCCGGGTGGGCGTGGAACAGAGCCTCTCCTCGTTCGTGGACCTGGTCGCCGAGCCGTCCACCTCGACCTCGCTGCGCGACGACATGTGCCGTCGGTTCGGGCGCTTCGAGGCATACGAAGGGCGCACGATGGAGACGCTCCAGGGCGCCTACCGGCTCGGCGCCCGCGTCGCGCTGCGACGGGCGAAGAAGGTCGGCCGGAGCTACAACTTCTCACCGACCCTCATGCTCAGCTTCGCCGATGCGCTCTTCGCCTACATCGACGAGCTCGAATCCCTGTCCAGGGAGGGCTTCCTGGAGGTGCAGTCGCAGACCGGCGAACAGACCGAGGCCATGCGCCGCCGCCTGCTGCACCTGATCCTCGCCGGCCGCCCCGCCCCCCGCACTGCCATCGCCGAGCTCTGCGAACAGACCGGATGGACGCTTCCCGAGGAAGTCACCCTGATCGCCGTCCGCTCCCCCGCCACCCTGGACCGGGCCGCGGCGGACCGCGATGTGCTGGCCGATCTCAGCGACCCCCAGCCGCACTTACTGATCCCCGGAGCTTTCGACGACGCCCGAAGACGCATGCTGGACGAGGCGCTCCTCGGCACCCACGCCGCGATCGGCCTGACCGTCCCCACCGCCCTGGCCTCGGACTCGATCCGCTGGGCCCGGCGGGTGCTCGAACTCGTCGACACCAACATCATCGACGACGCGCCCGCCATCCTCTGCGAGGACCACCTCATCACCCTGTGGCTGCTCTCCGACCCGGTACTGGTCGACCAGCTCGCCCAGCGCGAACTGGCCCCGATCTCCGGGATCAGCGCCACCCGCCGGGAGCGGCTGGTCGAGACCCTGCGGATCTGGCTGGACACCCGTGGCACCGCGGCCCACATGGGCGAGTTGCTGGACGTCCATCCGCAGACGGTCCGCTACCGGATGCGCAACCTGGAGTCCATATTCGGCGGGCAACTGACCGATCCCGAGAGCCGGTTCTCCACCGAGGCCGTGCTGCGGGCGCTCCAGTTACGGGCCCGCGGCGACGAAACTCCGCTCTGAGTCGGCTTTCAGCCGGATCACGGTCCTCACCATGAGTCAACTTACTTATGAGTAAGGCGAAATAGACGGTCACTCTCAAACGGTTGCCACACGGAGACGTTCTCAACGAGAAACCCGGAACTGCGTCCCGTACATATGGAGAAGTCGACCGCCGCACCCGGCGGCCGAGCCGAGAACCGCCTCCTGGCCGACCGATCATTCCGAGAGGGAACTCCCCATGACCGCCTCACACCTCCTCGTCCCCGTGCCGATCCCGGACCGGGTTGCCGCGCTGATCGGGTCCTGCATCCCGCCGCACATCCTGCAGGCGGAATTCGACGCCGAATGCGCCGCGCGCGAGGTGCGCAGCTTCCGCGGTCCACGGCTCTGCGACGAGGACCGGGCCGACCGCGAGCAGGCACTCTCCGAACTGGCCCGCGCCAACAAGTTCCTCGCCGCCCACCACCCCCGGCTGGCGGTGCGCCCCGGCAGCTCCTGGTGACACCCCCGCCGCATCCGTCTTACGACGGCGCGGCGCGGCGCCTGCCTCACGGCCGGATGAAGCAGCAGTTCCGCCCGGAGGCGGCGGGGCAGCTGACGGCCCTGATCCGCTGGAAGACCACCGGCGACAGCGAGGTGGTCTACGAGACCTCGATCGACGGGGGCGCCTGCACGGTCGTCGAGGGCCGGTCCGAGGCCGAACCGCGTACGACGCTGGTAATGGGGGACGCCGAGTTCCGACCGCCACCTCCGCCGCGGTTGCCGCGCGGGCGCCGGGCACGCCCGTCCGTGTGCCCGAGGCCGTCCGCGCGCCCCCGCGTCAGCCGGCGACCGGGGTGAACCGTACCGGCAGCGAACGCGGGCCCCGGGTGAAGACGCCGTGCTCGATGGGGGTGAAGCCGTCCGCGAGCCGCAGGTCGGGCATCGCGTCGAGCAGTTGGTTCACGCCCGTCTCCACCTCTGCCCTGGCCAGTAGCGCACCGACGCAGAAGTGCCTGCCGAGCGCGAACGCCAGGTGGTCGGCGGCCGCCGAGAAGGCGGTGGTGCTCGTCAGGTCGGAGCGGAAGATGTCGAACCGGTCGGGCTCGCTGTAGCGCGATTCGTCCCGGTTGGCGGAGCCGATCAGGCAGGTGACGGTGGCTCCGGCCGGGACCGTACCGCCGCTGAGCTCCACCTCTCGCGCCGTCTGGCGCATGATCATGTGGACCGGCGGGGTGTGGCGCAGGGTCTCGGCGAAGGCCCGGTCGATGAGGGTGCGGTCCTCCCGTACCGCGGCGAGCTGCTCGGGGTGGGTGAGCAGATTGGCGAAGACGGAGGCGATGGCCTTGTCGGTGGTCTCGCCGCCCGCGGCGAGCAACAGGCTGCAGAACGCCTTGATGTCCTCGTCGCTCATCCGCACACCGTCGACCTCGGCGGTGCAGAGCGCGGAGAGCAGGTCGTCGCCCGGCTCGTTCCGGCGCCGCTGGATGACCGGGATCATGTACTCGGCGAATTCCCGACGGGTCCGCTCACCGGCCGCGGCCACTTCCGGGTCGCCGGCCAGATTGCCGAGGAAGGCGATGACGGTGGTGTACCAGCCGTGGAAGCGGTCGTGGTCCTCCCGGTCCAGGCCGAGCATGTCGGCGATGACGAGGACGGGGAAGCGGGTCGCGAAGGCGTCGACGAGGTCGGCCTCGCCGGTGTGCCGGAAGGTGTCGATCAATTCGCGTGCGTTGCGCTCGATCACCGGCAGGAATTTCTCCTGGAGCTCCGTGCCCCGGAAGGCAGGGGCGACCAGGGTCCGGCGGACGGCGTGCTCGCGTCCGCCGAGCTGGAGGATCGTCCTGCCGTGGACGGGCTCGATCTGCCAGTCGTAGTTGTCGGTGGTGAACTCCCCCGCCCGGTCCTTGAACACCCGCTCCACGTCCTCGTACCGGGAGACGACGTAACTGTTCGTGGCCTCGTGCCGGATCAGCGGCGCGCTCTCGCGCATGATCCGGTACGCCCCGTAGGGATCGGCTGCGAAGGCGGGAGAGAGAATGTCGGGCAGCGACGGCGATTGCGATGCGACCGGCTCGTGCGGGGCAGGCGTCATGACGCTCCAGGGTCGTGAACGGGCAACGCCGTCAAGGTTATTGAGCAGCTGCCCGCCGACACACCCCCTGGGAGAACGCCATGCCCGCCGACTCGCGCCCGTCCGTCCTGTTCGTCACCGACCTCGCCTACGAAGCGCGCGGCCGCCGCTACTGCGACGAGGACATCCATCTGACGTCACGGCTGCGGGAGGAGTTCGATGTCGCGCTCTGCCACCCCCGGGACGCCGCAGCGCTGCTGGACGGTTTCGACACGGTCGTCATACGCAACAGCGGCCCGGTGCTGCATTACCAGGAGGCGTACGACGCGTTCCGCGCACGGGCGCGGGAGCTGGGCACCCGGGTCTACAACCCGTTGCACGGCCGCGGGGACATGGCGGGCAAGCAGTATCTGGTCGATCTGAGCCGGGCCGGGCATCCGGTGATCCCCACGGTGGACCGGGCGGCCGATCTGGGGGCGCTCCCCGAGGCCGCGGAGTACGTGGTGAAGCCCAAGCTGGGCGCGGACTCGGCCGGGCTGCGGTTCGTGCGGGAAGCGGCGCTGCCGGAGGGCGAGGACGGCACGATGCTCGTCCAGCCCCGGATCGACTTCCGCTACGAGGTGTCCTTCTACTTCGTCGACCACGACTTCCAGTACGCGCTGTACGCACCGGACCCGGAGCGGCGGTGGGTGCTGGAGCCGTACGCGCCCAGCGCGGCGGATCTGGCGTTCGCCCGCGGCTTCGTGGAGTGGAACGGTCTCGGCCACGGCATCCAGCGGGTCGACGCCTGCCGGACCGCGCGGGGCGAGCTGCTGCTCGTCGAGTTGGAGGACCTCAATCCGTATCTCTCGCTGGACCGGGTGGCGGAGCCCGTACGGGAGGCGTTCGTGAGCCGGATGAAGGCTTCCGTGCGGGATCTGCTGGCCTGACGACACGTCCGGCCGTCCCCCACATGCGCCAAGCGCGGGCCGGTGTGAAAGTGCAAGCGTGACCACTGCCAGCGAGACCGCCCCCGCCGCGCAGAGTGCCGCCGCGCCGCCCGTACTCGATCCGCGCCGCCGGAACATCGTCTTCGCGACGATCGTGCTGGGGATTCTGCTGGCCGCCCTGGACCAGACGATCGTCGGCACCGCGCTGCCGACGATCGTCTCGGATCTCGGCGGCGCCGCCCATATGTCCTGGGTGGTCACCGCGTATCTGCTCGCGGAGACGGTGGCGACGGTCCTGGTGGGCAAGTTCGGCGACCTGTTCGGCCGGAAGATCATCTTCCAGCTGTCGGCCATCATCTTCATCACCGGTTCGTTCCTCTGCGGCCTCGCGACCAATATGACGCTGCTGATCGTCTGGCGCGGGCTTCAGGGCATCGGGGCCGGCGGACTGATGGTCACCTCGATGGCGCTGATCGCCGATGTGATCCCGTTGCGCGAGCGCGGCAAGTACCAGGGCGCGATCGGCGCGGTCTTCGGGGTGTCGACGGTGATCGGGCCGCTGCTCGGCGGGCTCTTCACCGACCATCTGAGCTGGCGCTGGGCGTTCTACGTCAATGTGCCGATCGCGATCGTGGTGGTCATCGCCGCGGCCCGGACGATTCCGTCGGTCAAGGCCGCCGGCCGGGCCGTCATCGACTATCTGGGCATCGCGATGGTCACGGTCGGTGCGAGCGCGCTGATCCTGGCGACGAGCTGGGGCGGCAACGAGTACGCGTGGGGCTCGCCCGTCATCCTCGGTCTCTTCGCGGGCGGACTCGTCGCGCTGGCGCTCTTCTGCCTCGTGGAGTTCCGGGCGGAGGAACCGATGCTGCCCATGCGGCTCTTCCGCAATCCGGTGTTCACCGTCTGCTCGGTCCTGAGCTTCATCGTGGGCTTCGCGATGCTCGGCGCGATGATCTTCCTGCCGACGTACCTCCAGTACGTGGACGGGGACTCGGCGACCGTGTCGGGCGTACGGACGCTGCCGATGGTCCTCGGGCTGCTCGTCGCCTCGATCTTCAGCGGCAACGTGGTCTCCAAGACAGGCCGGTACCGGGTGTTCCCCATCGTGGGCTCACTGATCATGGCCGTGGGGCTGTATCTGCTCTCCCGGATGGGTCCCGGCACCGGGGTGTGGCTGGAGTCGCTCTACATGCTGGTGCTCGGTGTCGGCATCGGTCTGGCCATGCAGGTGCTGACGATCGCCGTACAGAACACGGTCGACTACGCGGACCTGGGCACGGCGACCTCGGGCGTGACGTTCTTCCGTACGCTCGGCAGCTCTTTCGGCACGGCGGTCTTCGGCACGATCTACGCCAACGCGCTGAAGCCCAATCTGACCGACGGCATCACCGCTGCGGCACAGGCCGGCGGCGACCCGGCGACGCTGGCGAAGGCCGCACAGAGCCCGTCGGGGCTGCACGGTCTTCCCCCCGCGCAGTCCGCGCCCCTGGCCCAGGCGTACGCGGACACGCTGCACACCGTGTTCCTGTGGACGGTGCCGGTCGCGGTCCTGGGGTTCCTCGTCGCGCTCTTCCTGAAACAGGTGAAGCTGCGGGACACGGCCCGGGTCGGCTCCACGGACATGGGCGAGGGCTTCGCGCAGCCCGGCGCCGGCGACTCGGCCAAGCTCCTCGAATTCGCCGTGGCCAAGATCCTGCACGGAGCGGGCCCGGACACGGCCCGGCGGATCGTCGCGGACTCGGACACCCGGCTGGACATGGCGGGCGCCTGGGCGGTGATGCAGGTCGAGCTGTTCACCCGGATGGTGGGCCACGCGGGTCTGCGGCTGATCGCGACCCGGCACCGGCTGCCGCCCGAGGTGCTGGTGCCGGTCTTCGACCGGATGGTCGAGGAGGGCTATCTCACCGGCGACGGTCATCTGTTCACGCATACCGCCGCGGGGAGCCGGGAGGCCGCGGCGATCACCGACGCGTGGGTGCGGTGGCTCAACGAGCGCCTGGACGAGCACGGGGCACGCCCGGACGACCGGCAGCTGCGGGCGGCGGTGGACGTGATCGCCAAACGGCTGCTGGCGGAGGACCTGGCGCAGGAGCTGTCACCGGAGAAGACCCTGGCGGGGACGGCGGGCTGAACCGGCAGGACCGCCGCACCCGCGGCTCAGTCGACGAAGACCGCGGTCGCGTACACCCAGGCGCCCTCGTGACGGACGAAGCGGCTCTTCTCGTGGAGCGAGTCCGGCCGGCCGTTGTCCGTGTAGTGCGCACGGAAGGTGACCGTGCCCGTGGTGTGGAACGGGCTGCCGTCGGTCGTCTCCAGCACCTCCAGGCGCACCCATCGCATTCCGGGATCGAAGTCGACGGCGGGCGGCCGGGTGTCGGGGTGCCAGGTGCGCAGCAGATAGGCCTCGTCCCGGACGACGAAGGCGGCGTACCGGGAGCGCATCAGCGCCTCGCAGGTCGGCGCGGCGGCGGTCCCGGCGTGCAGCCGGCCGCAGCAGTTCGCGTAGGTGGCGGGCAGTCCGCACGGGCAGGGCGATTCCGCGGTGACCGCGGGGGTCCGTGCTCCGGCGGTGGCGGGCCGCCCCGGTCGTCTGGTGCGTCGTGACATGCGCCCATTGTGACCTGGTGCGCGGCGGCGTCCGGACACGGCCCAAGGGCTGGGTGAACCGGCGGCGGTACTCGCCGGGGGTCAGTCCGGTGCGGCGGCGGAAGTGGGTCCGCGGGTTGGCCGCCGTACCGATTCCGCCGGCACGGGCGACCACGTCGAGGCGTTCCTCGCCGCGCTCCAGCAGCCGCCGGGCGAGCGCGATCCGGCGTTCGGTGAGCCGGCCGCGCGGGATCCTGCCGGGCTGGCCGCGGAAGCTGCGGTGCAGGGTGGCCGGGCTGACGGCGGCACGGGCGGGCGAGGCAGGTCAACCGTGAGGTCCGAGCCGAGGCGTTCCTCGGCCCGTTCCAGGACCGGGCCCGGTGAGGCGTCGGGGACGTCGGGCACGCCGGCGGTGGGCGATCGGCACGACGAGGTCCCCGCGCAGGTGGACGTGACGACCGGCCATGAGCTGGGGAGCTGAACGGGACCGGTTTCGGGCGGGGTTGACACTGTGGCGGGCCGCGGGTCAGAGTCCCGCCGATGGAGATCACCGAACTGACGCCCGCCGAACGCCGCGTATGGGACGCCTTCCCGCGCGGCGTCGTCGTCGACTTCCGTACGGGCGTGGCGGCCGAGGACGATCCGGAGGCCGGGGACGGCTGGGGGCCGGAGCGCACGGTACGCGGCGAGGTTCTGCGTGCCCTGCTGATCGGCGGCAGGCAGCAGGACGGCGAGGTGGCGGCGCTGCGGGTGATCGGCGCGCGGGTCTCGGGCACCCTGAACGCACGGTATGTGACGGCCGAGTACGCGGTGCTGCTGGCCGGCTGCTGCTTCGAGCAGGCACCGAATCTGTACGGGGCGCAGCTGCGCCAGCTCAATCTCAGCAATTCGGTGCTTCCGGGGCTGACCGCCGCCACCATCCGGATCGACGGTGTGCTGAGGCTCACCGACTGCCGGATCTCCGGCCCGGTCCGGCTCGGCGGCTCGAAGATCACTCAGGCGCTGTTCTTCGACCGCACCCGGATCGGGGTGAACGCCGACGGCTCGACGGCGGACAACGGCGAAGCGGTGCTCCAGCTCAATCACGCGATCGTCGAGGACGACATGTGGTTGCCCGGGCTCGTCGTGCACGGCGAATCCCGGCTCGAAGGCGCCGCCGTCACCGGGCAGATCCTGCTGAGCGACGCCGTGCTGCTGAACCCGGGAGGGACCGCCCTCCAGATGGAGACACTGACGGTCGGCTCCGATCTGCACGCGATGCGTATCCGGGTCGAGGGGCGGGTCAACGCCCGCGGCAGCCGGATACCGGGACAGCTCAACTTCGCGAAGGCGCGGCTGTCGAACCCCGGCGGGGTCGCCGTGCGGGCGAGCAGTTGCACGGTCGGTGAGCTCTGGCTCCGGGAGGCGGCCCCGATCGAGGGGCGGGTGAATCTGCGCCGGTCCCAGATCGATCTCATCCATGCCGCCCCGGCTGTCTGGCCGCCCGAGGTCAGCCTGGACGGGCTGACGTACACGGTGCTGCTCCCCCATCTGCCCGCCGAGCAGCGACTGCCGCTGCTGGAACGCGACGAGGAGGGGTACGTTCCGTACTCGTACGAGCAGTTGACGGCGGCGTACCGGCGGATCGGTGACGACGACGCGGCGCGCAGTGTGCAGCTCGCCAAGCAGCGCACCCATCGCGCCACCCTCCCGGGATACGCGAGGGTGTGGGGGTATCTGCAGGACGTCACCGTGGGGTACGGCTTCCGGCCGGTGCGGGCGGCCGCCTGGCTCGTCTCGCTGCTGCTGATCGGCTCGCTGGCGTACGGACTGCACCATCCGGCACCGCTCAAGGCCGACGAGGCCCCGCCGTTCAGCGCGTTGTTCTACACCCTGGATCTGCTGCTGCCGATCATCGACTTCGGGCAGGAGAAGGCCTTCAACCCGCAGGGCTGGTACCAGTGGCTCTCGTATCTGCTGATCGCGACCGGGTGGCTGCTCGCGACGACGATCGCCGCGGGTATCACCCGGTCGGTCAGCCGTCAGTGACGGCCGGGGCCTCTCGTACGGTGCGGGCCGAACCGGCGGGCACGGTCAGGCCTTGCGGGCGACGCCCGCGTAGCCCGGGATGGGCTCGTCACCGGGGACCTCGATGACCTCGCCGAGCTCCGGGTGCCAGTCCGCGGAGAGCGAGACCCCGGGCTCGACGAGTTCGAGGCCGTCGAAGAACGTGGTGATCTCGGCGTGCGAGCGCAGGCGCAGCGTCATCCCCCGGGCCCGGTACATGGCGGACGCCTGCGCCGCGCCCTCGGGGTCGAAGTCCCCGGTGGTGTGCGAGAGCACCAGGTAGCTGCCGGGAGCAAGCCGCTCGACAAGGCGGTCGACGAGTTCGGCCGCGCCGTCCTCGTCGTCCAGGAAGTGCAGCAGGGCGAGCAGCGACAGGGCGACCGGCTTGTCGAAGTCGAGCACCCCGCCGGCCGCTTCCAGGATGGCTTCCGGTTTGCGGGCGTCGGCCTGGATGTACTCGGTGGCGCCCTGCGGGGTGGAGCGCAGCAGCGCCGCGGCGTGGGCGAGGACGATCGGGTCGTTGTCGCAGTAGACGATGCGCGCGTCCGGGGCGGTCCGCTGGGCGATCTGGTGGAGATTCGGCTCGGTGGGTATTCCGGTGCCGATGTCGAGGAACTGACGGACGCCGTTCTCGGCCAGCCATCGGGTGGCCCGGTGCATGAAGGCACGGTTGACCCGGGCCATGTCACGCCCCCGGGCGTCGAGGGCGAGCAGCTGCCGGGCCATCTCTTCGTCGACCGGGTAGTTGTCCTTGCCACCGAGGAACCAGTCGTACATCCGGGCGGGATGAGGCTTGGTGGTGTCGATCTCGATGGCTTGGGGGTCGTGCCCGGTCATAGCGCGCTCCATGGGTCCATAGGTCGGCGAACAACAAGAGTGTGGGACCGGTTCGGCACCGGCGCTGCGGATTCCGGCAAGAAATCCGGTCCGGGCGGGAGGGCCGCGGAATCAGGTGAGAAGGAAGTCCGCCTGACCGGACTTGGCCCCCTGGATGAAGGCGGCGATCTCGCCGTGGGAGTAGATCAGGGCGGGGCCGTCGGGGTCGGCGGACTGGCGTACGGCGATTCTGCCGTCGGACAGCTTCATCGCTTCGAAGCAATTGCCTCCGTTCCCACCGCTCCACGGCTTGTGCCAGCCCTCGGAGCCGAGTTCGGCGGCCGGCATGCCGTTGTATATGGGATCCATCACAGCTCCTTGCGGAAATCCTGGAGGATTTCCTTCGTGCGTTGTGCAGTTGCGGCCTGCGCCGCCATGCGGTCCATGACTTCGAGGTAGGAGGCCACCTCGGGGCGCGCGTCGAAGTAGACGGCACCGGTCAGGTACTCGCTGTAAACCATGTCGGGGAGTTCGGGGACACCGAAGCGGAAGAGGACGAACGGGCCGTAGGTGCCCGGGTGGTGGCCCTTCGAGAATTCCGCGATCTGCAGCGTCACATGCGGCATCTCGGTCGCTTCGAGCAGCCGGTCGATCTGCTCCCGCATGGCTTCGGCGCTGCCGACGGGACGGCGCAGCACCGTCTCGTCCATCACCACCCACAGCTTCGGGGCATCCGGCCGTGTCAGCAAGGACTGGCGCTGCATCCGCAGTGCCACATGGCGCTCTATGTCCTCGGGTCTGGTCTGGCCCACGGCTCCGGTGCGCATCACCGAGCGCGCGTAGTCCTCGGTCTGCAGCAGTCCGGGGACGAAGTGCGGCTCGTACATGCGCAGGAGACTCGCGGCGCCCTCCAGACTGACGTACATGCTGAACCAGTCGGGCAGCACATCGTGGAACCGCTGCCACCAGCCGGGTTTGTTGGCCTCCTCGGCGAGCTCCACGAAGGCGTCGGCCTCGTCGTCGGCGACTCCGTAGGCCTTCAGCAGCATCTGCACATAGGGGATCTTGAGAGCGACCTCGGCGGTCTCCATCCTGCGTATCGTCGCAGGTGCGACCCGCAGCACCTTGGCAGCCTGGTCACGGCTCAGGCCGACGCGCTCCCGCAGATCCTGCAGGCGTTTGCCGAGAACGACCTGACCCACGGTCGGGGCGGACCGCGGTTCGCTCACTTCAGACCTCCCCATGCGCTGTTTGCGAGCAGTGTGCCATGCGCGGGCCGACCAGAACACAGCCACTCTGAAAATTTCAGAGTGCCCCTTGCCAAGTGTTCAAGACAGGGGGAGAGTTGGTGAGTGAACCAGTTCACGAAGTCACGTTCCCTGTCATTCACCTGTGTGTGCGGAGCGTGACACAGCCCCCACTGTGAGGAATCGGTTGTGGCACCTGGCAGTGCGCTCATCCCCCGGCTCATGGATCTCAGTCCCGGGACGGAGGCGCTCCGATACTGCTTCGCCCTGCCCGCGCACCCCGAATCGGTCGCGGGTGCACGGAGGCTGACCCGGGCCCGGCTCGACAAGTGGCAGCTGGACGCGGACGCCCATGACTCGGCGATCCTGATCGTTTCGGAACTGGTGACCAACGCGGTCGTGCACACCATGAGCGCTCGCGTCGTGTGCGAGCTGCGCTGCCTCGACAGGCGGCTGCGCATAGCCGTGCAGGACCAAGGACACCAGCCCGGCGGGCCGCGGCTGTGCCGTACCGCCGATGACGAGCACGGACGCGGCCTGCTGCTCGTCGACGCGATGTGCAGTTCCTGGGGTTCCCGCGACGCGGGCAACGGCTCGGGCCGCATCGTCTGGGCGGAACTGCCGCACGGCTCGGAGCGGTCATGCTGAAGAACGCGATGTCCCATCTGCTCGGAACGCGCCGCCCCCGTGAGCTGCGGCCCCCTGGCGGCGCGGCGGGCACGGTGCAGTTGCCGTTGCCGCCCGCGCTGTCGGCGAGCCTGGGCTGCGACGCGGTGGGGGTGCCCGCCCGGTACGGCTTCCGGCTGATGTCGCATCTGCCGCGCACCGGTTGCGTCTTCGCGGACGCCGACCGCTGGTGGTGGATCGTGCCCGCGGGCTCCGACCTCGATCTGGACTGGCCCACGCAGGCCGCCTACGCGCAGGGGGCGTATGTCCCCGCGGTCCGGCCCCGGCTGATCCACCAGCCCGACAACCGCACGCCCTACACCCCACCCATCCCACTCTTCCTGATGGTGTGCCAGGTCATGGGTGTGACGCCGTCGTGGGCACCGTCCGGCGGCGAGCGCGCCATCTCCGCCCCCTGACCCGGCCGGGCGCGTCGCGGGTTTCCGGTAACGCACAGGGGGGTGGCAGGCCGGGCCGGTGCCGTGCTGATCGTCACCGTCCGGAGCCGCCAGGTCCGGGAAAGCGCTCCGCATAGCGGTTGACCTGTTGCTTTACCGACAGGACACCCCGGTCACGCTCCGTTGTCAGTGGTCCGTTCTAGTGTGGCACCACTGATCGAAAAGCCCGCGGCGGAGCGGGCTCCGGGCGGGAAGGGGGCGGAGCTGTGCGCCGCTGGGAATATATCGAGGGCACTGCGTCGAAGTTCTGGGAGACCGAGGCCGAGGGCGCCGTGGTGACGGTGCGCTACGGGCGGTGCGGTAGCGACGGACGTACGCAGACCAAGGAGTACGCGTCGGCCGAGGCCGCAGCGGCGCAGATCGTCAAGACGATCGCGGAGAAGGAGAAGAAGGGGTACCACGAGGTCGGGGCATCCGCTTCGGCCCCTGTTCCGGCCCCCGCTGTTCCGGACGCCACGAAGGCCGCGACCGCCTCCGGTGCGGTTCCGGACGAGGACACGCTCGTGCTCCCCGACGAGGACACCTTCACTCTGCCCGCCAACTGGAAGCGGGTACTCCACCCGCGGCGCGGCGGAGCACGCCGCGGGCCGGGCAAGGTGCGGCGTGAGGCGATCGCCGCGATCGAGGCCGAGCTCGCGGAACAGGACGCCTGGATCCAGGAGTTCGCGGACTCGCCTCGGTCGGACGCCGTGGCGGCCGAAGCGCTGCGCGCACATCTCGACGGAGCCCCCTCACCGGCTGGTGCGGCCGCGCTGACCGCGATCGTCGATTTTCCGGGATGGGCGGACTTCTGGTGCGAACGCTACGGCCTTCCGTTCGCCGCACGGGCCGCGACCGAAGTGTTCTCGGTCGACGCCGACTGGCAGCAGAGCGGCCTCCAGCGCGGCGCGCCCCGGCTGATGGCGCTCCCGGGCCCGCGCCACACGTACTGGGCCGCGCATCACCGATCGCCGATCGACCGGGTCCGTGCCCTGCTCGCCGCTGCCGACGAGGAGACCTACCGGGCGGCGGTCGAGGCGCTGGCCAAGTGCCGCACCGACACCTTGCGCAGGATCATCGTCTCCTATCTGGTACCGAGTGAGACCGACTGGGTCGACGAGCTCTGCGCGGATCCCGCAGTGAGCGCGGAGCAGGACCGCACCCTGCGTGCCATGGTGTTCAGCTCGCTGAACTCGGCCGACCAGATGGCGCTGTTGCCCTACCGCCCCGATTTCACCCACGGTGTCGGGACCATCGCGACGATCGCCGAAGGCGTCGGTCCCGCCATCGCCCCGGCGCTGGCCGACACGCTCGACGGCAACCGCTACTACTCGGACGGTGTGAAGCTCGCCGCCGGGTCTCTGGTGGAGCTGCCCACGGACGAGGCCTTTCTCGGCCTGCTGGCACATGCGGACTCCAAGCATGTCCGCCCCTCGCTCCTCGAAGCCATGCGCCGCTACCCGGTACGTGCGGTGCGCCTGCTGGCCGCCGAGGCGGGCGGCCGTTCGGCTGCGGCGTCCCGGTCCCTGCAATTGCTCCGGACCCATGTCGCCGCCCACCGCGAGCTGCTGTCGCATGCGCTCGGCGAACTCGGCCCCGAGGCCGTGGAGATCGTCGAACCGCTGCTCAACCCGGTCGGTCTGATCGCCGACGCACCGGTGGACGCCCTGCCGGCCGCGCTGACGGCTCCGCCGTGGTCCCGGCCCCGCACCACCGTCACAGCCAAGGCCGTGACCGGTCTGACCGCGGAGTCCGAGCCCCTCCTGGAGTGGCTGCCCGAGGAGCAGGCCGCCTGGGCGGCCACCTCCTCCTGGTACACGACCCAGCGCAACACCGGCGATTTCAACGAGTACATCGACGTCCTGCGCCACAGCCCGGCCGAGGGCGATCTGCGACCGGCCTGGCTGTTCGTCCACGGCGACGAGGAATTGGTCGCCCCGCTGCTCGCCACCTGGGATCCGACCGATCTGTGGGACGGCGAGGACACGCTCAAGCCGATCGCCGCACGCTTCGGCCTGGCCGCACTGCCGATGCTGCTGCGCGTCGTGCCCAGGCAGCCGGCCTCGCTGGCCCCGCTGCTGCTCCCGTTCGTCGATGTGAATGTCGCCCGGCACATGGCGAACTGGGCGGTCCGGCTCAAGTCCACCGGGGCGACGGTCCGTTCCTGGTTCGCCCGGCACGGCATCGCGGCCGCCCCGCTCCTGGTTCCGGACGCCGTGGGCAAGGCGGGCGCCGCACGGCGCGCCGCCGAGCAGGCGCTGACACTGATCGCCACGGCACACGGCGACGACGTGGTGCGCGAGGCCGCCCGTGCGTACGGCGCTCAGGCCGCGGCTGCGGTGGACGCACTGCTGGCCACGGACCCGCTGGAGCGGGCACTGCCCGCCAAGATGCCGGTGCTGCCGGGCTGGGCGGAGCCCTCGCTGCTGCCGCAGATCGTGGTCCGGTCCGGCGGCGCGCTGCCGGTCGCGGCGACGCGCCATGCCCTGACGATGCTGGCGCTGTCGAAGCCCGGTGAGGTGTATCCGGGAATCGCTTCGCTGACCGGGACGGCAGAAGCCGCTTCGCTCGCCGAGTTCGCCTGGGCCCTGTTCGAGCAGTGGCAACTGGCGAACATGCCCGCGAAGGAGTCGTGGGCACTGCACGCGCTGGGGCTGCTGGGTGACGACGAGACGGTCCGCCGGCTCACACCGGTCATCCGTACCTGGCCCGGTGAAGGAGCTCACCACCGGGCCGTGGAAGGTCTCGACGTGCTGGCTTCCGTCGGCAGCGATGTGGCGCTCCTGCATCTGCACGGCATCTCGCAGCGGGTGAAGTTCAAGGCGCTCAAGTTGCGGGCCCAGGAGAAGATCTCCGAGGTCGCCGCGGGGCTGGGGCTGACCGGGGAGCAGCTCTCCGACCGTCTGGTCCCGGACTTCGGCCTGGACGCGGACGGCTCGACCGTCGTCGACTACGGCACCCGTTCGTTCACGGTCGGGTTCGACGAGCAGCTGCGGCCGTACGTACTGGACGGCGACGGCAAGCGCCGCAAGGACCTCCCGAAGCCGGGCGCCCGGGACGACGCGGAGCTCGCCCCCGAGGAACGCAAGCGGTTCATGGCGCTCAAGAAGGATGTCCGGACGGTCGCCTCGGACCAGGTGAGGCGGCTGGAGGCCGCGATGGTCACCGGACGGTCCTGGACGGCCCAGGAGTTCCTGGAGCTGTTCGTCGGCCATCCGCTGCTGTGGCACCTGGTGCGTCGGCTGGTGTGGCTGAGCGAGACGGACGGTGCGGCGCGCACGGCGTTCCGGGTCGCGGAGGACCGTACGTTCGCCGACGCCGAGGACGACGTCTTCGCCCTGCAGGACGACGCGACCGTGCGGCTCGCGCACCCGCTGGACCTCGGCGACGAACTGACCGCCTGGTCCGAGGTGTTCGCCGACTACGAGATCCTGCAGCCGTTCCCGCAGCTCGGGCGGACCGTGCTCACGCTCTCCGAGGAGGAGTCCGCCGGGTACCGGCTCACCCGGTTCGAGGGCCTCAAGGTGCCGACCGGGAAGGTCCTCGGGCTGGAGCGGCGCGGCTGGGAGCGCGGGGCGCCGCAGGACGCCGGGGTGGAGCGCTGGATCTCCAAGCGGCTGAGCGACAACTGCTATCTGGTGATCTCTCTGTACGAAGGCATCGCGGTCGGCGTGGTCGACATGTTCCCCGAACAGATCCTTGAAACGGTCTGGCTCGACAGCCGGCCGAATGACCACTGGGCCAGTCATAGCCACCCGTTCCGTTTCGCCGAGCTCGACGCGGTGACCGTGTCCGAACTCCTCGTCGACCTGGCCGAACTCACCGAGGGCATCGCATCATGACCGCAAGGGAGAAGCCCGGTGCCGGGGCACCGGGCGGCGCGGCGGCGCCGGTGCAGCGGCCCCCGGCCGAAGTGCGGTACGCCGATGAGCTGGCGGCACTGCGGGCGGACGACCGTGATCCGCGTCCGCCGGGCTGGGAGCTGAGCCTGCGTGCGGCGCGCCGGTTCATCATCGGTGACGCGGACGCGGACATCAGCCGGAAGTTCGTCGGCAACCCTTCGCTGGTGGACCGGGCTCTGGTGACACTGGCGACGAGCCGCGGGCTGATGCTGGTCGGAGAGCCGGGCACCGCCAAGTCGCTGCTTTCCGAACTGATCGCGGCCGCGGTCAGCGGCGACTCGACGCTGACGGTGCAGGGCGGCGCGGCCACCACCGAGGACCAGATCAAGTACGGCTGGAATTACGCGCTGCTGGTCGCCGAGGGGCCCTCCACCCGGTCGCTCGTCCCGGCCCCGATGCTGCGCGGCATGGCCGAGGGCAGGCTCGTCCGGTTCGAGGAGATCACCCGCTGCCCGCTGGAGGTGCAGGACTCGTTGCTGTCGCTGCTCTCCGAGCGCGTGGTGGCGATCCCCGAGCTGACCGGTCCCGACGGCATGGTCTTCGCCCGGCAGGGCTTCAATGTGATCGCCACGGCCAACACCCGGGACCGGGGCGTCAACGAGATGAGTGCGGCGCTCAAGCGGCGGTTCAACTTCGAGACGGTCTTCCCGATCCCCGACCTGGACACCGAACTGGCCCTGGTGGAGGCCGAGGTGACGACCCTGCTGCGACGCTCCGGAGTGGAGCCGCCGCCGGACCGGGACGTGCTGGAGGTCCTGGTCGGTACGTTCCGGGAGCTGCGTGCGGGGGCCGGCGAGAAGGGCGGCCCGGGTGCCGGCCCGGACCGACCCTCGGCGGTGATGAGTACGGCGGAGGCCGTATCCGTGGCCCACGCGGTGGGGGTGCGCGGCTGGTTCCTGCGCGGCGAGCCGGGCAGTGCCGCCGATGTGGTGGCGTGTCTGGCGGGTACGGCGGCGAAGGACAGCCCGGAGGACCTGGCCCGGTTGCGCCGCTATCTGGAGCAGCAGGTGCCGCGCCGTCGCGGACCGCAGTGGAAGGCCCTGCACGACGCGCGCCATCTGCTGGCCGACTGATGTCCGCGGTGTTCCTGGGGGTGCGTCACCACTCCCCCGCCTGCGCCCGGCTCGTCGAGCGGACCATCGCGGAGCTCCGGCCCGCCCAGGTGCTGATCGAGGGCCCTGCCGAGATGAACGGACGGCTGGACGAGCTGTTGCTCGGGCATCTGCTGCCGGTCGCGGTGTTCAGCCACTACCGCGACGGGCAGCGGGCCGCGACGTCCTGGGCCCCGCTGTGCGACTACTCGCCGGAGTGGGTCGCGCTGCGGGCGGGGCGGGCGGCCGGGGCGGAGGTCCGCTTCATCGATCTGCCGGCCTGGCATCCGGCATTCGCCGAGCGCACCAACCGCTATGCCGACGCGGAGGCCCGCTACGCGGAGGCGACGGAGCGGCTGTGCCGGCACTTCGCGGTGGACTCCTCCGACGCCCTGTGGGACCGCCTGTTCGAGGTCGAGCCGGACGACGGTCTCGCCGAGCGACTCGACGCGTATTTCGCGCTGGTCCGCGGTGACGCGGAGGCCGACGCGGGCGACCTCGCGCGGGAGACGTACATGGCCGCGTGGGTGCGGGCGGCGGTGGAGGCGGCCGGGGACCGGCCGGTTCTGGTGGTCACCGGTGGCTTCCACCAGCCGGCGCTCCGTTCGCTCACCGGATCCGGGGCGCCGAGCGGGGCGGACCCAGACGGCTGGGAGCGGGCCGCGGACGGGTGGCCGCTGGTGCCCGCCCCGCCGGACGACGCCCTGGCCGGGAGTTTCCTCGTGCCGTACTCCTTCCGGCAGTTGGACGCGTTCGCCGGGTACCAGTCGGGGATGCCGTCGCCCGGCTACTACCAGCAGGTGTGGGAGGCGGGCCCCGAGGCCGCGGCGGACGGCTTGGTGCGCGTGGTCGTCGAGCGGCTGCGGGCGCGGAAGTTCCCGGTGTCCACCGCCGATCTGATCGCCGCCCGGAGCCTGGCCCAGGGGCTCACGGCGCTGCGCGGCCATCCGCGCCCCGCCCGGATCGATGTGCTGGACGGCCTGGCGGGCGCCCTGATCACGGACGACCTGGACCGCCCGCTGCCGTGGACGAGCCGGGGCACGCTGACGGCGGGTTCCCACCCCGCGGTCGTCGAGATGGTCGCGGCCTGCGGTGGCGACCGGACCGGGCGGCTGCACCCCGACACTCCGGCGCCGCCCCTGGTGCATGACGTGGCGGCGCGGCTGGCCGGGCTGGAGCTGGACGGCGGCCCGGAGGCCACCTACCGCCTCGATCTCACGGACGCCGCCGACCTGGAACGCAGCCGGGTGCTTCACTGCCTGCGGGTGCTGGGGATTCCCGGCCAGGTGCGGGCCTCCGGTCCCGCGCACGGTGTCGACCCGGTGTTCACCGAACGCTGGGAAGCGCAGTCCGTCGTGGGGCGCGAGGCCGCGCTGGTGGAAGCGGGGGCTTACGGAGCGACACTGGCCGAGGCGGCAGCTGTCGCGCTCACCGAGCGGACGCGCATTGCCGCGGCGGAGGCCGATGACCCGGCGGGGGCGCTGTTCGACGCCGTGCTGTGCGGGATGAACGGCTTCTCGGAGCAACTGCTCGGCGAACTCGCCTCCTGTGTACGCGAGTTGAAGCTCACCGGCCCGCTCGGGGACATCCTCGCCACGGCTCTTGGGCTGTGGCGGCACGACCGGGTGTTCGGCATGGCGCGCGGTCCGCTGCTCGCCGCCGTGATCGACGGGGCGACGGAGCGGTTGCTGTGGCTCCTGGAGGGTGCGCGCGGCTCGTCGGGGGTGGACTTCCCCCGGCTGCGGGCCGTGGTCGGGGTGCGCGACGCGGTGCTGCACGCACCGGAGTTGCTCTCCGTCACCCGGGAGACCGCGGCCGGGATCGCCCTCCGGATCGCCGGCGACCCGGAGGCGCCGATCGATCTGCGCGGGGCCGCGTTCGGACTGTACCGCTCCCTCGGGCAGGTCCCGGGAGGCCCGGAGGCATCCGGAGATCCGGCCGAGGCGGTGCGTACGGTGGCGAGGGCCGGTACGGACGCGCTCGGCGACTGGCTGGCCGGGCTGTTCGCGCTCGCCCGCGACGAGGTGACCGGCACGGTGGGGAACGACGACGACGGCGGAACGGGCGGCGGCGCGGAGTCGCTGATCGATGTGCTGGACAGCCTGGTCCGTGCGCTGTCCGACGACGCGTTCCTGTCCGGGCTGCCCGCTCTGCGTCAGGCCTTCGCGTTCTTCCCGCCGCGCGAGCGGGACCGGATCGCCGGCCGCCTGCTGGAACGGCGCGGAGTGCGCGGCTCCTCGCGTTCCCTGCTGCGGACCACCGCGGACCCCCTGCTGATCGCCCGGGCCCGCGCCCTGGAGGAGTCAGTGTCCCGACTGCTGGCCCGCTACGAACTGGAAGCCACCCCATGACCACGCCCGAACAAGCCCCCGGCCGGGCACCCCTGTCCGAGGAAGGTCCCGGCACGGCTCCCGACGCGGGGCTGGAACGCTGGCGGCTGGTCCTCGGGGCCGCCGCAGAACGGCACACCGGACAGCTGGGTCCGGGCAACGCCGGGCGGGACGCCGCACTCGACTGGCTCTACGGCCGCGACCCCGAGCTCGCCCGGCGAGGGGTACGCCGTTCCGGTTCCGCCCCTCGGGAGGGCGGCGACGGCCCGTCCGCGCTGACCGCGGTCGACTGGCTCGACGACGTCCACCGGCTCTTCCCGAAGGAGACCATCGAGCGCCTGGAACGGGACGCCGTCGAGAAGTACGGCATCCAGGAGATCGTCACCGACCCCGCAGTGCTGGAGCGGGTCGAGCCGAGCCAGACGCTGCTGCGGGCCGTGCTGCGCACCAAGCATCTGATGAATCCACAGGTGCTGCGGCTGGCCCGGCGCATCGTCGAGTCGGTGGTGAAAGACCTCCTGGCCAGGCTCCAGCCGGAGATCCGCCGGGCGTTTCACGGCACCCGCTCCCGCAAGCCCAGCCGGGTCGCGCCGGCGAGGGACTTCGACTTCCGGCAGACCGTGAAGGCCAACCTCGCCCACTACCAGCCGGCCGAACGGCGCCTTCTCATCGAGCGCGCCCACTTCCACTCCCGCACCCGGCGCCATGTGACGCAGTGGCAGCTGATCCTGCTGGTCGACCAGTCGGGCTCGATGGCCGGATCGGTCATCCACTCCGCGGTGACCGCCGCGTGTCTGTGGGGCCTGCCCGGTCTGAAGACGCACTTGGTCGCCTTCGACACCCAGGTGGTGGACCTGACCTCCGACGTGACCGATCCGGTGGAGCTGCTGATGCGGGTCCAACTGGGGGGCGGCACCGACATCGCACGGGCCGTGGAGTACGGCGCGGGTCTGGTGGAGAACCCGCGGCGCACCATCGTCGCGCTGGTCACCGACTTCTACGAGGGCGGCGACCCCTACCGGCTGGTGCGGGCGGTGCGGGGGCTGGTGGAGCAGGGCTCGACCGTGCTGGGGCTGGCCGCGCTCGACGAGGACGCCGACCCGGTGTACGACCGTCTGATGGCCGGGCGGCTCGCCTCGGCCGGGGCGCACGTCGGGGCGATGACACCGGGCCGTCTCGCCGAGTTCGTCGCCGAGAGGCTGGGCCGATGACCGACACGAGGACCGGCGCCGCCGTGCGCCCCGATCTGCTCGCCCTCACTCCGGAGACGCTCGCGGCGCTCGCCAACCGCGGCCTGGTCAAACGCGCCACGAAGGAGCTGGACGCGGGGACGGGGCCCGCGCTCACGACCGATCCCGACACCACGGTGCGGGCCAGGTTCGACGACGGCACCACCACGGCGCTGCCGCCCGGCACCGGTCTGGACGAGGGCAGTTGCAGCTGCGCCGCACCGGGAGTGTGCCGCCACCTCATCGCCCTGGTGCTGGCCCATCAGCGCAGCGCCGGGGCCGATCCGGCCGGCACCCCCGCCGCGTTCACCGACTGGTCCCCCGGCAGCACCGACGACGCGGCGCTCACCGACGCCGTCGGCACCCGTCCGGTCACGGCGGCGCGACGCACCTTCGAGCGCGGTTACGCCGCCGTTGTGCACCGCCCGTCCCCCGATCACCCCGAGCCCCGGGTCGAGCTCCCCACCTGCACGGTGCGCTTCCCGGTCCCCGGGGAGATCGCGTACGCGTTGACGGACGCGGCCGCCGCGCTGCGCGGTGAGGTGGTGGCGCTCGCGGTATGGGCGTTCCGGGCCGCCGACGCATCGGGGACCGAGGAGCGTTCCTCCGCCGGCGGCAGTGTCGGGAACTGCGACACGTGGATCACGTACAGCTCACCCAACTACGGAAACGC